>JAQXWO010000124.1 GCA_029225485.1 Lachnospiraceae bacterium | reverse complement strand
CTCTGACTCTTTCTTTTTTGATAGGGCGAAAGCCCTATCACCGAGATGAAGCGGAGCGGAATCGAGGTGGGCATGGCGATTTTTTCTTGCACCTCCTGTTACTTTGTGCTACACTACACATAGTTTTAAAAACCATATCTTTCAGGGAGGGTATGTTTTATGAGTAAATTCATCATCAGCTGCTGTTCCACGGCAGACCTTACAGAAGAACATTTTAAACAGAGAGACATTCATTACATCTGTTTTCATTATGAACTGGATGGCAAATCCTATCCGGACGATCTTGGAAAGACAATTGCTTTTCCGGATTTTTACGCCGCGATGCAAAACGGAGCAGAGACGAAGACTTCTCAGGTAAACACGGAAGAATACCTTCAGTATTTTGAAGGATTTTTGAAAGAAGGATATGACATTCTGCATGTATGTCTGTCATCCGGTCTGTCGGGTACCATCAATTCTGCCATGATTGCGCGGAACGAGTTATTGGAGCGTTACCCAGACAGGAAAATCTGTATCGTGGATTCACTGGGGGCTTCTTCCGGTTATGGTCTGCTGATGGACAAACTGGCAGACCTGAGAGATGAAGGGATGGATCTGGAGGAGCTTTGTCGGTGGGCAGAGCAGAATAAACTGAAAGTGCATCACTGGTTTTTCTCTACGGATCTGACCTTTTACATCAAAGGCGGACGTATTTCGAAAACCTCTGGCATGATCGGAACCATGCTGAACATCTGTCCTCTACTGAATATGGATCAAACAGGAAAGCTGGTACCTCGTCAGAAAATACGAAGCAAAAAGAAAGTCATTCCAAAGATCGTTCAGATGATGCAGGAAAATGCGGACAATGGTCTGGAATATGCAGATAAATGCTATATTTCCCAATCTGCCTGCTATGAGGATGCGAAAGCAGTGGCCGAGCTGGTAGAACAGAGTTTTCCACATTTGAAGGGAAGAGTAGAAATCAACGATATCGGTACGACGATCGGCAGCCACACGGGGCCTGGCACCGTAGCGTTATTCTTCTGGGGATGTGAACGGACTGATTAAAAATGAAAATTGTGCTGATCCGGCAGGGGTTCAGAGGCAGGTACTGCTTCTGGATCTCTGCATTTTTTATTTCGTGGCAGCTGTCCATGGATCGTTTCCCAAATATTGTTTTTTATGTCTGGCAGTGTATTCGCTAAAAGAAATATCATGCTTGACAAAATGATATTAAAATGATATCATATCAACATCAAAAAGGAGGATGCGCATATGGAAGAAAAAGTATTGAACAACAGAAAAAATGGCATGATCATGATGATCTGGTTTATTGTTCTCTATCTTGCTGCGATCGCAGCCTGTGCCGCAGGTGGGATGATCGTGAGTGACGGAGGCAATCCGGTGCTTCTGATCATCAGCATTGTGTGGCTGTGTATCGGCTGGATTCCCTTTCTTGGTCTGAAGGTACTGAAGCCTCAGGAGGCTCTGGTGCTGACACTGTTCGGCAACTATGTGGGTACACTGAAGGAGGATGGATTTTATTTTGTAAATCCTTTCTGCAGTGCGGTAAATCCGGCGGCAAAGACGAAGCTGAACCAGAGCGGCGATGTGGACAGCGGTTCCAGAAAGTCTGTACTTCAGATTTCAGGCGGAGAGGCATCTGTACATATGGATACAGCCAGTAAAAAGATCTCTCTGAAAGTGATGACACTGAACAATAACCGTCAGAAAGTCAATGACTGCCTGGGCAATCCGGTGGAGATCGGTATTGCGGTGATGTGGAGAGTCGTGGATACAGCGAAGGCAGTATTCAATGTAGATAATTACAAAGAATACCTTTCGCTTCAGTGTGACAGCGCCCTGAGAAACATTGTCCGTGTATATCCTTATGATATTGCTCCCAATGTGGATACCACAGGGGATGGAGTGGCAGACGAGGGAAGTCTTCGGGGCTCCAGCGAGATCGTGGCTGCCCGCATCCGGGATGAGATTCAGCAGAAGGTCGCTGAGGCGGGACTGGAGATTATCGAAGCCAGGATTACTTATCTGGCATACGCGCCGGAGATCGCTGCAGTCATGCTTCAGAGACAGCAGGCATCTGCCATTATTGATGCCAGAAAGATGATCGTGGACGGAGCAGTCGGCATGGTGGAGATGGCTCTGGATCGTCTGAATGAGAATCAGGTGGTGACTCTTGATGAAGAGCGCAAGGCTGCCATGGTATCCAATCTGCTGGTGGTGCTCTGCGGAAACCATGATGCCCAGCCTGTTGTAAACTCGGGAAGTCTGTACTGATATGGCAGATGCACCGAAAAAACAGGTTCCTCTGAGACTTTCCGCTAAATTGTATGACGCGATTGCCGCATGGGCAGAGGATGATTTCCGTTCCGTCAATGGGCAGATCGAGTATTTACTGACGGAATGCGTCAGACAGCGGAAGAAGAATGGCAGATATGTACCGGAGGAGCTGGACGTGCCGCCGGAACTTGATATTAAATGAAGTGTACGCGCTGATGTGCCGCTGTCTGCCTGAGTATATCCAGGCGTGTTGTCTCTGTTTGTTCCAAAGCCGGACACATTGGATATACCTGAGGAAGATAGCTTTATTACAAATTAACTAAGGAAGGTAACCTGAGTCAGATTCATACTGACTCGGGTATTTTTTTGTTGGATTTATGAGCGGTTTATGCTAAAATGATACTGTTCGAAGCCGAACGAAATTTCACAGAACAGACGAAAAATACTTGCATTTTAAGTCTGTTTTTGAAATTATTATTTGGCGGATACACCGCACAGACGAAATGCGCAGCATCATGGCAGTTGGCTCTGAACAGTTTTGTTAGAATTATAAAAATGAGACAGGGAGAAATTCAGAATATGTCAGGGACGGATTATAATGGAACACAATACCAGATCACTTCCTGGTGTAAGCGTATGCTTCGGGACCATGTGAAGGACGGAGCATTCTGCATTGATGCCACTATGGGGAATGGAAATGACACACAGTATCTGTGCGAGTTGGCAGGTGTGAATGGACATGTGCTTGCATTTGATATTCAGGATATAGCTGTTGAACGTACCAGAGAACGGCTGGAGAAGCATCTTCCATTTTGTAATTATGAGCTGATTCTGGATTCACACAGCCATCTGCGCAACTATGCTGAACCGGAGAGTGTGGACTGTATCGTGTTCAATCTTGGATATCTTCCTTCCGGAGATCACAGTGTTGCGACGAGGCCGGACACTACCTTGTCGGCAATTGGGCAGGGACTGGAACTGCTGAAACCCGGTGGCATGATGAGTATCTGCATCTACAGCGGCGGTGACAGTGGATTTGAAGAGAAAGAGTCCGTTCTTTCCTATTTAAAGGGTCTGGATGTGAAGAAGTATCTTGTTCTGGTAACAGAATATTACAATCGTCCCAATCATCCGCCGATTCCTGCTTTTGTGATCCGGTTAGGCGGGACAAACGGACCGGGAATGCAGGGATGAGTTGAAGCGCCTCCTGTTTTATGGTACACTGAAACAATAAAAATGCAGATCAGAGAGGAGACAGAAAATGGAACTGAGAGATATTTTGAAACACGTAGATCATACGCTGCTGACTCAGGCAGCCACATGGGAAGAAATCCGTCAGATCTGTGACGATGCCATTCAATATGGCACTGCATCTGTATGCATTCCTCCCAGTTATGTGAAACAGGCGAAAGAATATGTGAAGGATCAGATGGCTGTGTGTACGGTGATCGGATTCCCCAATGGTTATTCCACCACAGCCGTAAAGGAATTTGAGACAAAAGATGCCATCGCAAACGGAGCAGATGAGATCGATATGGTCATCAATATCGGATGGGTGAAGGATCAGAAGTATGACTGCCTTCTGAAGGAGATTCGCACACTGAAAGCAGCCTGTGGAGAGCGTATCCTGAAGGTGATCATCGAGACCTGTCTTCTGACGGAGGAGGAAAAGGTAAGACTTTGTCAGATCGTGACGGAGGCAGGCGCTGACTACATCAAGACTTCCACCGGATTTTCAAAAGGTGGAGCAACATTTGCGGATATCGGGCTTTTTGCGAAACACATTGGAAACGATGTGAAGATGAAGGCGGCAGGAGGTATTTCCTCTCTCGAGGATGCGGAGCATTTTCTGGAGCTTGGAGCGGACCGTCTCGGTACCAGCCGGATCGTGAAGCTTGCTAAAAATGAATCAGCTTCTGGATATTGACGGGAGGGGTTATGTCACGGGATAATCGTTTGCCGTATCTGGATGCGGCAAAGGGCGCGGGAATCTTGCTGGTGGTGCTTGGACATATCTGGGAAGCAGAGAGTCCGGCAACGGTCCTGATCTACTCTTTTCATGTGCCGCTTTTTTTCCTCATCAGTGGAATCCTGATGGCACACACACAGATTGAAAAGAGGTCATGGAAGGAGATCCTTCCGGCGAAGACCCGGGGACTTGTGGTGCCATACCTGTTTTTTGAATCAGCATTCGTGTTCATTTTCGGAATTCGAAATCATTTTGATTTTGGCAGTGAACATGTGTATGACGGACTTTTGCTGCAGCCGCTCAACGTGCCGCTGTGGTTTCTTGGTATCATGTTTGCGGCGGAGCTGTTCCTGATTTTTCTGCTGAAAACTGTGAAAAACAGGTGGGTCATTGCAGCGGTTTCTCTGATTCTTTATGTGATTCCACTGGCTGCCGGCAATCCGGGAAAGTGCGGGGGGATGGGAGTTCTGCTCCGATGGTGTTCTTCTGTGGGATTCCTTGTGCTGGGATACTATATCAGTGGATTTGTAAAAAAGACGGATGTTCCTTTTTATATTCTTGTGCCGGCAGCCCTGGCAGATGTGGTGTTGGCCCTTGTGAATGGTAAAACAGGAATTTATAAACTGACATTTCATAATCCTGTTTTGTTTACGATTTGTGGGGTGCTTGGTTCCTGTCTGGTGATATTTTTGCTGAAGAAGATCAGGATGAGATCTATGGAGTTTCTGGGCAGACATACGCTCACAATTCTGGGGCTGCATATCATTGTTCTGCGGGTATTGCAGGAAATCCTGGGATTACATACAGACGGTTATGCAGGCGGGATCGCAGCCCTGGCGATCATTTGCGGTATACTTACACTGGCGGATTGCTTTCTGGAGCGGTTCTTGCCATTCGCAGTGGGAAAGCAGAGGAAAATAAGCAGAAAAGCAGTCGATCGATGAAACTGGTTTTACAGAATGATTTTATTATGAAGGAGGTTCCTGTTATGTCAGTTATTGATATTGTAACTTCGAAATCACTCACCTATGAGCAGAAAGTCGTATCCCTGGCGCATGCGGCTGAGGACACGCTGGATGTTCTGAATATTCCGGAAAAAACGAAGCATTATATGGAGATCGGAGCCATCTGCAATCTGAATGAAGGCAACGGCCCGTACCGCCCCAGATATATTATGCCGGATTATGAGAAGGCTGTGAAACAGGGATGCGTATTCCTGCAGCTGGATCCGCCGAAGAATCTGGATGAACTGCTGAATTTCCTGATGATCCTGTACCGTCATGTACCTTCCATTACCAGCTATCCTGTATTTCTGGGAGAACTGGATAAGCTGATCGAGCCGTTTCTGGAGGGTGTTTCGGATGAGGAAGCCGAGAAGAAGCTGCGTCTGTTTCTGATCTATCTGGACCGGACCATTACGGATTCCTTCTGCCATGCCAATCTGGGACCGGAAGAGAGCAGGACAGGGCGTATTCTTTTCAAGCTGGAAAAAGAGCTGCAGAATGCAGTACCCAATCTTACACTGAAATATGACAAAGATATCACACCGGATGATTTCGCAGAGCAGGCATTGTATACCTCTCTTTTCTGTGCAAATCCGGCCATCTGCAATGATAAAGCACACAAAAATACGTATGACAGATACGGGATTTCCAGCTGTTATAATATTCTGCCGATCGGAGGAGGTTCTTATACGCTGAGCCGTATCGTGCTGCCGAAGCTGGCATGGCAGACAAAGAGCAGAGAAGAGTTTCTCCATGTACTCCTGCCAGAGTGTCTGAAATGCATGGCGGACTATATGAATGAGCGGATTAAATTTATTGTAGAGCGTTCTAACTTCTTTGAATCCTCCTTCCTGGTAAGAGAGGGCCTGATTTCCAGGGATCATTTCCTGGCAATGTTTGGTGTGGTAGGCCTTGCCGAGGCAGCCAACTGGTTCATGGAAGACAAAACGAAAAAGTATGGTCATGATGCGGAAGCAGATCAGCTGGCAGATGAGATTATGACGGTAATTTCTGATTTTACCAAAGAGTACCCTGCCCTTTATTCTGAGATCGCAGGAGGACATTTCCTGCTGCATGCCCAGGTGGGCATTGATTCCGACATCGGAATTACCTCAGGCGTCCGCATACCGGTGGGAGATGAGCCGGACAGCATGTACGATCATCTGAAACACAGCGGTCGTTTCCAGAGATTCTTCCCGACAGGAGTCGCCGATATTTTCGCCTTTGATGTGACAGGAAGGGATAACCCGGGGGCTGTTCTGGATATTGTAAAGGGCGCTTTTGACGTGGAAGACAAGTATATCAGCTTTTATGCATCCGACAGTGATCTCGTCCGGATTACCGGTTATCTGGTAAAACGCAGTGAGATCGAGAAATACGACAGGGGCGAGGCAGTGCTTCAGAACACGACACAGCTTGGCGCATCCACTTACAAGAGTGCTCATCTGGCCGACAGAAAGGTCAGGTCAGGCCTGTCATGAAAGTGCCGGTAAACAGGATTATTCCCATGAGCGTCGTGGATGGTCCCGGAAACCGTACCTCCGTCTTTCTTCAGGCATGTAATATTTCCTGTGCTTACTGCCACAATCCGGAGACACAGCAGCTATGCCGCAGCTGCCGGACCTGTGTCCCGGAATGTCCGGTGCAGGCTCTGAGTACAGACAGCACAGGCAAGGTGATATGGGATCCGGAGAAATGTGTTCAGTGTGATCACTGCATTTCCGTCTGTCAGTATCATGCATCACCGAAAATACAGATGATGGACACCGTGCAGGTGGTGGAGAAAATAAAAGAAAACATGCCTTTTATCCGGGGTATCACCGTGTCCGGGGGAGAGTGCATGCTGTATCCCGAATTTCTGACAGAGCTTTTTACAGAGGTGAAGAAGCTGGGACTTACCTGCCTGATCGACACCAATGGAACGGTCGATTTTTCCCTGTATCCGCAGCTGCTGGAAGTGTGCGATAAGGTTATGCTGGACGTGAAATCCTGGCAGACGGAGGTGTTCCATCGTCTGACAGGAGGATCCAATGAGATCGTCAGGAAAAATCTGAAGTTCCTGGCAGAGAAGAAAAAGCTGGAAGAGGTGCGCATTGTCTGTCTGGAGGGAGAAGTGGACGTGGAACAGACCATCGGTGGAATCGCAGAGACCGTGGGAGATCACCTGGATGAGTTTACACTGAAGCTGATCCGTTTTCGAAAATACGGTGTCAGAGGCCGTCTGGAGCAGACGGCTTCCCCGTCGGATGAAGAGATGGAGCACTGGCAAAAGCTTGCGAAGGAGCATGGATTTATAAAAATAAAGATAACCTGAACTATATTTTATCATCAGCTGTCCGCTGCTCTGTAAGCAGGAATGATACAGAGCAGCGGATGATTTCTGTCCGGGGCTCGTCGAAAAACAGTTGACTGCTGTATTGAGTTAAGAAATTTTTTCCTTGAGAACATCCCCTCTAAGTGGTATACTAATCAGAGTATCATAGGGCGTACTGTGCAGTTTTTCAGTACGGCCTTTGAAATGCATCAATAGATTACTGACGCGCTTGCGTTGGGCGGAGGTAAGGATTATGAAGCTTGAAAAATTACTGGAGCGTATTACGTATCGCTGTCTGCAGGGCTCCCTGGAGACTGAGGTGACAGATATTACAAATGATTCGCGAAAGGCAAAGGAAGGCTCCCTGTTTTTCTGTATCAAGGGCGCTGTGACAGACGGGCATAAGTACATACCGGATGTGACAGCCCAGGGAGCGAAGGTGCTGATCGTGGAGGATGAGGTGGAGGCACCTCAGGATGTGACAGTGATCCGGGTGGAGGATTCCAGATATGCCATGGCACTGATCTCAGCTGCCTGGTATGATTATCCGGCAGAGAAGCTGAAAGTCATCGGCATTACCGGTACCAAGGGCAAAACGACGACCACCTACATGGTAAAATCAATTCTCGAGTCAGCCGGCTATCGGGTAGGGCTGATCGGGACGATTGAGATCATCATCGGAGAGGAACATATCCATGCGGAGAATACGACTCCGGAGTCGATCCTGGTTCAGCAGTATCTGAACCGGATGGTGAAGGCAGGTATCCAGATCGTCGTGATGGAAGTGGCATCTCAGGGTCTGATGCTTCACCGTACCGCCGGGATTCCTTTCGAGATCGGCATTTTCACGAATATTGAGCCGGATCATATCGGACCGGCAGAGCATCAGAGCTTTGAGCATTATCTTTCCTGCAAGAGCATGCTGTTCCGGCAGTGTAAGCTGGGGATCATGAATGCGGATGATCCTCATCTTCCGCAGATCCTGGAAGGACACACCTGTGATGTGGAGACCTTCGGGTTCTCACCGGATGCGGATCTGAGAGCAGAGGATATGGAGCTGGTCAGCCGCCCCGGATATCTGGGTATCGCCTATCATGTGACCGGAAAGATGGATTTCGCAGTGGAGATCGATATTCCGGGCAAATTCAGTGTGTACAATTCGTTGACAGCCATCGCCATCTGCAGACATTTCCATGTGGCGGTGGAAGATATTCAGAAGGCATTGAAACAGGTACAGGTCAAAGGCCGCGTGGAGATGGTGAAAGTATCGGATCAGTTTACACTGATGATCGACTATGCCCATAATGCCATGGCGCTTGAAAGTCTTCTGACGACACTGAGAGAATACCGTCCTCACCGTATCGTGTGTATGTTCGGCTGTGGAGGCAACCGTTCCAAACTGCGCCGTTATGAGATGGGAGAGGTGTCAGGACGTCAGGCAGATCTGACCGTGATCACCTCAGACAATCCCCGTTATGAGAAACCGGAGGATATCATCGCCGATATCGTGACGGGCATTGAAAAAACAGATGGAAAATATGTCACGATTCCGGATCGGAAGGAAGCGATAGCATACACCATTCACCATGGGGAACCGGGGGATATTATTGTGCTCGCAGGCAAAGGTCACGAGGATTACCAGGAGATCCAGGGAAAAAAATATCCGATGGATGAGCGTGTGCTGATCCAGGAGATCCTGGCAGGAAAATAACATGGAATTATTTGCGGATATCATCATTGATATTTCACACAGCGAGCTGGACCGGACTTTCCAGTACCGGGTGCCGGAAGAACTTCAGCAGCAGATCGAGCCGGGTAATGTGGTGGAGATCCCTTTCGGAAAGGGCAACCGCCCTTCAAAAGGCTATGTACTTCGCCTGACCGACCAGCCGTCCTTTGATCCACGGAAGATCAAGCCGGTCACCCGTATCGTGACGGATCTGGCAGGGGCAGAGTCCAGACTTACCGCGCTGGCCCTGTGGATGAGGGATTATTACGGATCCACTACAGTGCAGGCCCTGCGCACAGTGCTCCCGGTGAGACAGAAAGCGGCGCCCAGGGAGAAAAAAACAGTGGTTCTGACACTGTCCGGGGAAGCTTTGCAGGAGAAGCTGGAATGGTTTCGTAAGAAAAATCAGAAGGCCAGACTCAGATTATTGGAGGCGCTGGCTGCCGAACCCAGTCTTCCCTATGAGATCGTCACAGGGACACTGAAGATCACTCCCTCCGTCCTTCGGGCGATGGAGGAGCAGGGGATCCTGACCTGTGAAAGTCAGTATGTGTACCGGACTCCGCAGCTGATCCGAAGCCTGTTTGAACAGGAGAGCCGGTCATCATCTGAACAGGCATCCTTTTCCCAAAGGACTGTGACTCTGAATGAAGAGCAGCAGGCTGTGGTGGACGGGATCTGCGGAGAATGGGAGACAAACCCGGATGGACGTTATCTGATTCACGGAGTCACCGGCAGCGGAAAGACCGAAGTCTATATGGAACTCATCGCCTGTGCCCTGGCTCACGGTCAGCAGGCGATTCTGCTGATTCCGGAGATCTCTCTGACGTATCAGAATGTGATGCGGTTTTACCGGAGATTTGGAGACAGGATCTCGATCCTTCATTCCAGACTGTCCCAGGGAGAACGCTATGATCAGTTTGAGCGGGCGAAAAATGGTGATATTGATATTATGATCGGGCCGCGCTCCGCCTTGTTTACGCCTTTTTCAAATCTTGGCATTATCATTATTGATGAAGAACATGAACCTTCCTACCGAAGTGAGACCGTTCCCAGGTATCATGCCAGAGAGACGGCGGTGCGCAGAGGTATGCTGGAGCATGCCAAAGTGGTACTGGGCTCTGCCACACCCTCGCTGGAAGCATATTACGGGGCCAGACAGGGGGCTTACCGGTTATTTACTATGTCATCGAGAGCTGCCGGCGGTACACTTCCGGCAGTTCACACCGTAGATCTGCGGGAGGAGCTCAGGGCAGGCAACCGGTCGATCCTGAGCCGTTTCCTGCGGGAAAGGATGGAGAACTGCCTTGCACAGCATCATCAGATGATGCTCTTTATGAATCGAAGAGGATATGCCGGGTTTGTGGTATGCCGTGCCTGCGGTCACGTGATGAAGTGCCCTCACTGCGATGTGTCACTGTCTCTGCACAGAAACGGACGTCTGATCTGCCATTACTGCGGCCATCAGGAAGCAGCCGTTCAGAAATGCCCGAAATGTGGTTCCGGGTATATCGGAGGTTTCCGGGCCGGGACACAGCAGGTGGAGGAGATCGTGGCGAAAGAGTTTCCCCAGGCCCGGATCCTGAGAATGGACGCAGATACCACCAGGGGAAAAGATGGTCACGCAGAGATACTGCGCACGTTTTCCAAAAGAGAAGCAGACATACTGATCGGGACACAGATGATCGTCAAGGGTCATGATTTTCCAGATGTGACACTGGTAGGGATTCTTGCAGCGGATCTGTCCCTGCATGTCAGTGATTACCGGGCATCTGAACGTACGTTCCAGCTGCTGACTCAGGCAGCCGGCAGAGCGGGCAGAGGAAAACTTGCGGGGGAGGTCGTGATACAGACTTATGATCCGGAGCATTACGCAGTGACCTGTGCAGCAGCGCAGGACTATGCAGCGTTTTATGAAAAAGAGATTGCCTGCCGTTTTTTATCCGGTTATCCGCCGGCAGGAGGCATGCTGGGAGTCCACTGTACCTGCAGTGACAGGGAACGGCTTGAGATGGCCACGGGATATCTGGGGAGATTTGCGCGGCAGA
>JAQXWO010000123.1 GCA_029225485.1 Lachnospiraceae bacterium | reverse complement strand
CAGGCGATTACAGAGGATGATATTGAGATTAATTGGGAAAGTTAACTGACGTAAAAAGTGTCATTGCTCCGAACAGCAGAAAATAGTGTTGCATGGAAAGCGCCATACCGTGTGGGAGTGAGAATCCCATACGGTATGGCGTTTTTGAAACCCGCATAACGCACGAAATCCGAACACTCACGCGTTCGGATTCTGCATAACAAGGGGAGATAGCGGGACTCGAACCCGTGACCTATGCGTTGCGAACGCATCGCTCTCCCAACTGAGCTATATCCCCAAAAGGAAACAGCCGTCCAATCCGAATCAGGAACGACGGCTATCCAAGTGGAAGCAAGGGGGCTCGAACCCCTGACCTCTCGCGTGTGAGGCGAACGCTCATCCCGGCTGAGCTATGCTTCCTCAAAAACCATATACAGATTATACCACTTCGAATCTGAATTTCAATAGGATTTTATAAATTTTTTCTAAAAAATCTTCAATATATGCGACGCTGTCTGCACCAGGTCTGGAGCAGACAGCTGTTTCTCACATAAGATTCAAATAGTTTTCAGATTTTCCCGATCATCCAGGACTGCTTTCCGTCCCTTAAAAATACAGGCAGTGTATCCAGCGGTGCTTCTACTTCCAGCTCCTGACCGCCCTCATAGACTGCACCTGTGGATGCCAGTGTCCAGGAAGCGCCTGCAGGGAGATAGACTTTGCGGCTTCTTGCTTTTTCGTAACATACCGGAGCCACCAGCACATCCGGGCCATACATATAAGAATCTTTGATATCCCAGCAAAGAGGATCCTCCGGGAATTCATAGAACAGTGCACGCATCACCGGCGCGCCCTTCTCATGGGCCTCATTCATCAGACTTCTCGTATAGTCACGCATTGCTTCCCGCAAACGGATAAATTTCACCAGGATCGGATACGCTTCGTCACCAAAGCTCCAGATCTCATTGTCTGCGCCCGTTCCTTCCCGCACTTCGCCAGCCTGATTGATGATCTGTTCTACCGGCTGACGGCATCCGTGAATCCTCATGACAGGACAGAACGCGCCGAACTGGAACCAGCGCACCAGCAGTTCCCTGAAATCCGGATCCTCTGTCACTCCGCCGTGGAAGCCTCCGATATCCGTCGTCCACCAGGGAATACCGGAAAGACCCATGTGGATGCCGGCACAGATCTGTTTGCGGAAATCCTCATAAGTCGACATGATATCTCCCGACCATACAAGCGCCCCGTACCTCTGGCTGCCGGCCCATGCACAGCGGATCAGATTCACGATCTCCTCCTGGCCGCTTTCTTTCTGTCCCTCATAAAACAGGCGGGCATACTCTCTCGGATAAATATTGCCCTTTTCTGCCACGGGGCCCGCATAGTAGCGGTAATTCTCAAAATCATAGGTGGTAAATTCCGGCTCTGCCTCATCCAGCCAGAAGGTCCGGATGCCCAGATCTGCATAATTCTTTTTGCATTTCTCCCAGACATAGCGGCGGGTGCGTGGATTGGTGGCATCCATGAAAACGTTGTTGCCATGGAAATTCATCTGTACATCGATACCGGAATTGATCTTCACCAGAAGTCCCTGCTGCTTCATCTCCTCATAATTCTCGCTGCGCCAGTCTACCTGAGGCCATATGGATACCATCGTCTCAATGCCCATCTCCCTGAGTTCCTTCACCATGGCCCCCGGATCCGGGAAATATTCTTCATCAAATCGCCAGTCACCGCATCTGGGCCAGTGATAATAATCGATCACCAGCACATCCACCGGAATCTCTCTCTCTTTATACTCTCTGGCAATCTCAAGAACCTGCTCCTGATTGTAATAGCGGAGCTTGCACTGCCAGAATCCCAGTCCATATTCCGGCATCACCGGAGCCTTTCCTGTAGCTTCCCCGTAGGCTTCCATGATCTGGGCGGGTGTATCCCCGGCTGTGATCCAGTAATCCAGCTGTCTGGTGACACAGGCTTCCCACTCCGTCGTATTGGAACCAAAGTGTACCTCTCCTACCGCTGCATTGTTCCACAAAAATCCATAGCCGAGACTGGATACATAAAACGGAACGCTGGCCTGGGAATTTCTGTGGGCCAGTTCCAGATTACATCCTTTCAGATTCATGTTCTCCTGCTGATACTGTCCCATTCCGTAGATCTTTTCCTCCGGATCAGACACAAAGCTGGCTTTCAGAGAGAATCCTCCGCCGGAAAGCGGCTTAAAATGACGTGCTTTCTTCTGAAGCGCCCCGCCATTCGGAATTTCCTGCAGAAGAATTTCCCCTTTCTGATTTTTGAATGTCATCTGCAGTGCCTGCCCCCAGGGCTGCACCACAAACTCTGCTCTGATCTTTCCGTTTTCGATCGATGCGTGATCTTCTCCCAGCTCGATGCTTGCCTCTGTCTTCTCCGGCTCCAGAAGTGCTTCCATATCCTCCGAGATCTCTCCCAGGATACAGGCCCGCACCCGAAGACTGTCTTTCCCCCAGGGGGTGACCATCACGGTCTCACCGTCCTGTCTGAAGACCAGGCTGTGATCCATTTGTTCAAAATACTTCATAGTTTCCCTCCTCATACTGTATTCTTTCTATCCTGCTTTGCATCCGGTGCCGGATTCTGCCAGACCGGGGCGCTCCTGTCTGTGAAAGAACATTTTCAGACTTTCACGTACATATAATACCATTCCATCTCCGGCACTTCGTAATACGGGTAAAAATCTCTGGTCAGATGTTCATAAGGCCTGACATGCCCCGGCTTTGTCCGGAATGCAAAAGAATATCCGTCCTTTTGGACCGGTTCGATCCAGGTTTCCGGATGATTCCTGTCACCTTCAAACAAGGTCATCTTATTGCACACCAGCACCAGCGGGCCATAGCAGAGAGCAGCTACCTCCGGCGCATGGGTATCCACTGACTCAAACCTGAGCAGGAACTCATACTCGATCTCAATGCAGTCTCCGTCCTTCCAGTTTCCTGTAATCGTCAACCACTGATCCGGTACGGCTGTTTCCTGCCCCGGTACCCCGTTGATTTTCACCTTATTTCTCCCTGACGCCCAGGAGGGAACCCGGAAATGCAGGGAAAATTCTTTTTCTTCTTTGGCAGAGACCACAAAACGAATAACTTTTTCTTTGGGATAAAAGCTGGTATTTTCCAGTTGTATTTCTGTCCCATCTATCTCAAATGTAACCCTGGAAGGAAGATACTGACTGATATACAGTCCATCCCTGTCATGATAATAAAGCATATTGGAATACTCTGCCACATCCTCCGGGAAGGTGCCGGTACAGCACTGCCACTCAAAAGAAGCCCCGTTTGCGTGCATGCGTCCGTCTTCCACAGTTTTTATGGCTCCGTTCAGGAAGTAATCGGCGTAATACATCACCTTTCCTTCCTCCGTGACAGGAAGCTGGCCGCCACATCCATTATACAGCATTTTTTCCGCCCAGTCACCATATTTTGCCTCTCCGGTGAACCGAAGCAGATAATCACAGATTTTAAATACCGCCCAGCTGCAGCAGGACACCTCGCAGCTTCCCCACATATCATCCCTGTGTCGGATCGAATCGCCGAAATCACGATACTGCATATGGCACTTATCCTGATCCCAGCCTGCTTTCAGGGAATCTCCAAGAAGCCCTTCTTCATCCGGGAACAGACACTCTGCCGGTCCATAGCCTCCCGTTGCAAAGGTATCATGATGCAGGATCTCTTCATAGGCGGTCTCTATCGCTCTCAGATATTTTTCGTCTCCGGTCACCTTGTAAGCCATGGCAGCACTGGAAAGGCTGTTCACATGGCTGTAGGCATGACGGGGACCGATCTTAAAATCATGGTTCAGGAGCTTATCCCAGAAATAGGGATAATCCCACTCCTTCGCAAAGGTAAGATAAAGCTCTTCTCCCGTCAGGCACCATGCCCGGTAGAGCTGCTCCGGCAGCGTATACCATTCAATCATGCCAGGCTCCATGATCTGCAGACCGTCTCTGCTGATATTTTTATTGAATCTGCGGTCTGCACTCTCCGTCAGCCACCGAATATATTCCTTTGCAGGCTCGTAATGCAGAAATTCATACAGATCCAGAAAACCGCCCATCAATTTATCATAAACATAAGTGCCATTCACATCGATGACAGCCTGTGAGGCTCTGGCGCACGCTCCCCATCCATCTGCCAGCGCCAGTGCTTTTGTTCGGATCCGCTCATCTCCTGTCACCAGATACAGCCGGGCAAAGGCTCCCAGCTTCTGTCCGAAGGTAGAAGCATTATCCCCGTACCATCCCACCAGTCCATGACTGTGATCCGGTATCCCGGCCAGACTGCGGAAATAATGCAGCAGATCATCATTGTCTATTTTGAGATATGTCTCAATCAGCTGGCTTCTCTGAGCCTTCCAGTGACACTCCTTCAATTCCACCTGACGATAATGAAAATTTTCAAGTTGTTTCATCCGTTGCTCCTCTCTTTCTGTCAATCTGCAAAAACGGGATGCCTCAGAATTCATTTCCTGAAATTCCCCGGCACCCCGTTGTGCATTTCATCTATATCGTACCATGTTCAGACTTCTGTCTCAGCACACAGTACCATCAGCCCTTTACCGCTCCGATCATGACACCCTTCTCAAAGTATTTCTGAATGAAGGGATATACACACAGGATCGGCAGTGTAGACACAATAATTACCGCATACTTAACCTGGTCTGCGGAAGACTGTCCATACCCTCCCTGAACGCCTCCGTTTCCGCTGGCGAATGCCTGATTCAGGAGCAGGATCTCCCGGAGCACGATCTGCAGCGGCGCATTTTCAGCCTTACTGTTGTAGATCAATGCGTTAAAATAATCATTCCAGTGATATACGGCATAATACAGAACCAGAACAGAGACTACCGCCTTTGACAACGGCATAACCACTTTCATAAAATATGTAAAATGGGAACATCCATCCAGCACTGCTGCTTCATACAGATCTTCCGGAATCGAATTCTGTATGAAAGTTCTGGCTATGATCAGGTTATATGTGTTGATGGCCACAAATACGATCAGGATCCACTTCGTGGAAATAAGTCCCAGCTTGCTGATGGTCATATAGGTAGGCACCAGACCGCCGCTGAAAAACATGGTAAATACAAAGTAAAGCATCACTGCATTCCTTGCTTTAAAATCCTTCCGTGACAGCGCATAGGCTGCCGGCATCGTAATTGCAATATTCAGAATCGTGCCTGCCACCACATAAAGGATCGTATTTCCATATCCTCGCCAGATACGGGTGTCCTCCAGGATCTGCTGATATCCATAAAAGCGGATGTCCTTCGGCCAGAAAGTAACCTGTCCCAGATTGACCAGATTGGAATTACTGATGGAGGCGATCACCACGAACCACAGAGGATACGCTATGATAATGAAAATCAGAATACTGAGTATCAACACAGCCCCGCTGAAAATTTTATCTGACCAGTTCACACGCTTTACGATCTCTCCCGATGAATTCTTTTTTCCTCTTTTCATCTTCTCTTCCTCCTTACATCAGTCCCGTTCCTGTCGTCCGCTTGGATACATAATTGGTCAGCAGCAGGAAGATGAAATTGATCACGGTGTTGAAAAGTCCCACAGCGGTACCGAAGCTAAACTGAGAGGACTTGATACCTACCGTATATACATAGGTAGAAATTACCTGAGATGCTCCCAGATTCAGACTGTTCTGCATCAGGAATACTTTGTCAAACGCCACATTCAGGATGTTTCCCATGTTCATGATCAGCACGATCATAATGGTAGGAAGGATCGCCGGAAAATCAATGTGCCACATGGTCTGCCACCGGTTGGCGCCGTCGATCTTACAGGAATCGTAGAGCTGCGTATCCACGGAGGACAGGGCCGCCACAAAGATAATACTGTTCCAGCCCATGGTCTGCCATACGCCGGTCAGAGTGTAAAGCGGTACAAAAGCCGATTCTTTTCCAAGTATATTCGTATCCCGGGATACCAGATGGAGTGCTTTCAGGAAGTTCCCCACCACGCCTGTATCATTGGCAAACATAATATTGATCATGGAAACCAGAACGACCACAGAAATAAAGTACGGAATATATACTGTCGTCTGGAAAATTCTCTTCCAGCGTTTTCCCTTAAGCTGATTAATAATCATGGCCAGAATGATCGGTGCTGGAAATCCTACGACAATACTCGTAAACGCAAGTACAAAGGTATTCTTCAGTGTGGAGAAAAACATGGGACTTTCAAAATACTGCTGAAAGTATTTCAGTCCTACCCACTTTCCTCCGGTAATACCGGATGCAAAACTATATTCGCGGAATGCAAGCTGCAGTCCGTACATCGGTACGTAACAGAAAATGAAAATATAAAGCATACCCGGGAACAGCATCGCCCACAGCTGCCAGTTCCGGCTCCAGTACAGTTTAGTCTGGTATCCCAGGCTCTTATTTTCAGCTTTATGATTCATAATTAGGAATCCTCCTTTCGGTTCCGTTTTCTCCGAACAGCTGCCTTCAAAGAGAGAACGGAGGCGTGTCAGAGCACCTGCCTCCGTTCCAAACCTCTCACCTTAAAGCTTTCAAAGATTTACTCACCTACAGTCTCCAGATAATTATCAAATGCTGCCTGCCGGATATCAAGAATCTGCTGCAGGCCTGCTGCGTATACACTCTCTACATAAGAATCCCATGTAGCGTCGATATCCTGCTCTCCTGTCATCCACAGAGACCACTGGTTATCAATAATGTTGTTGATGTTAGCCTGAGTGATAGCCATTGTATTCAGGTCTTCCTCTGTATACTTCATAAACATCTGCGGATAAGTATCCTGAGTCGTTGCCTTGGCGATCACATCATTATAGGTTTCTCTCTCTTCCAGTGCAAAGGTCATATCCTGCGCCATCTCGATCTCAGAGGATCTTCTGATATACATCGGGCCGTTGTCCGCAAAGGTGCTGGTCCATTTCCAGGTACCTGCATCGGTATCCGGATCCAGCGGATCAAGAACTTTATAAGAGCCTTCGCCGGTTTTCTCGATACAGCCGTCTGTGATTCCGCCAAACAGAGATTCCACACTGTGCGTCTCATCATAGAAACGGTCAATAAAAGCAAGGGCAGCCTCTACATTCTCACAGTTGGCACTGATACATACACGGTTGGAGGACATATTCAGCCCTGTATAGTCATCTCTCCATCTTGTGTCATAGGTCCCCGGCTCACAGTCGATATCATAATCGAGAGCAGGAACCGGCTTGTACTGGCTGTACAGTTCCGGACCGAATTTATCTGTCTCTTCCCATCCGAATACGCATCCGACGATAGGCTCACCTGCTTCATTTCCTCTGGACAGAGACTGGAATGCTGAATAGTCGTTGGTCAGTGCGTTCGTGTTGATCAGACCATTTGCATACAGATCAGCAATATACTTCATAAATGTTTTGTATCTCTCATCGACCGAATAATTCTTAACCTGTCCGTCCTCAGCAAAGTAGGCATCTGTACCCCAGTTGGTAAGCTGAATTCCGAGAGAACCAATCAGATTCGTGAGGGAATATGCACTGTTGAACCATGCATTGTTTCCGCCGTAAGCATTGTAATCCAGCGGAATCTCATCATTCGGGTCGCCATTTCCGTTGGCATCCTGCTCTTTAAATGCAGTCAGAACTTCCTTGAACTCGGTGCAGGTCGTCGGCATCTCAAGTCCCAGATTATCCAGCCACTGCTGATTGATAAACATGACCGTATTGGTGCTGGGCCATTTTCCCTGGAATTTCGGAATACCGAAGATCTTGTCTTCCATTGTAGTGGCAAGAACCTTTGTATCCGGTTCTTCTTCAAACATGCTCAGGATATTCGGTGTGAGTTCTTCACTGAGATATGGAGATACGTCTACAAAAAGTCCGTTATAAGTCGTATAGTCAGAATCGATGGTACAGTTAAACAGCAGATCCGGTACATCGCCGGATGCAAATCTGGTGGATTTCACAGTCTCCCAGTCGGCACGGATGATTTCCCATTCCACATCCACATTCGCCTCATCTTCCATTTCCTGTACCCACTCCATATCATCTACATCCTGTGTCAGCGGATGTGCGATAAACAGCGCTTTTAATTTTGTCTTTTCCTCCGCGGATGCGGTGGTGCCTGCAAACATGGTCATCACCATGGCAGATGAAAGCAGTAAAGCAATTGCTCTTCTCTTCATGATTCATTCTCCCTTCGTATCATTTTGTCAGACAAATGACCGTAAAACGGTACTTTCTGTCCTGTTCCGGCATGTGTCAGAGGCCGCGGTCCCCTGTACAACGTGCACTGCATTGCTACCGTGTTTCGCACACATATCAGATATTTTGTCTCATTTTCTGTCATGTGTCCTTCTGATTCTGTGCAATTTCACTGTGCCATCAGAATAGCACGTTCCCTATATTCCGTAAATTCCTTGAAGTTTGATATTGTATCAAAAAGTAATATCTTTCCTTTTAACACTTCCATCTTCTTTCTTTTTAACACTCTTTCTAACTATTTGTACAGTTTGTATATTATATATTTACTTTTTTCGTTTTTTATTGTATAATATGTACAATTCATTGCAAATATACTTTTTACGATTCCGACTTAGGATCAGTTGTATCTCATGTTACAGAAAGGAGCATCCTTTATGCATACCCTCAGTCTCCCTGCCGGACAACTTTTTCGTTATGTACTTACAGGCAAATTTAAAGCTCCCTCCGAGGACTGGAAACACGAACCTTTTAATCTGATCGACTATGAATTGATCGTGATGACAGAAGGCACCCTGTATCTGAGCTATAACCATGAAAATTTCACCGTCAAAAGCGGAGAATACCTGCTTCTTCCGCCTTCCAACTCCTGGCGTCAGGGATTTCAGTCTGCCTATTGTGCTTTTTACTGGCTGCATTTTGAGGCCATTCCTTCCCCCGATGAAAAGAACAGTTTTTTTACCCTGCCGCAGACAGGCACTGTACCGAAGCTGGAGAGGATGATCGTTCTGATGAAACAGCTTCAGGACGAAGTAAAAAGCAAGTACCCTTCTATTTCGCTGGATACCATGACCACCAGCGTGATCACTGAGCTGTATGGGCAGCTCTGCCTGAACGCCCCGGTCAGCATCAATACACCGAGCCAGAAACAGATCTATTCCGATATTCTTGACTACATCAAGCTGCATATTTCCGAAAATATCAAAGTAGCGGATGTAGCTGCCCATTTCGGCTACAATGAAAAATATCTGTCTCATCTGTTTGCCACACTTACCGGCATTCCACTGAAGCAGTTCATCCTGAACCGAAAGATGGAATCAGCCAATTTTATGCTGACAGATACAAACAAATCCATCTCTGACATTGCCAGAGAGCTCGGTTTCTCCGACAGTCACAATTTCTCCCGGGCATACAAAAAGCTTACCGGTCTCTCCCCCACTGAATATCGAAACGCCTTTTCCAAACGGCTGCTGTTCCACAAATAGGGACGGCAGCATTTTTTGAATCTTGCGATTCCATCTTTTTCCTGCTATAATGAGTACAATTTCCGGGAGCATCCGGGCAGGACAGTGCCTGCTCCCAAAGCGTGATTAAGAAAGAAAGAGAGAAAGTTATGAAAAAGCGAAGAAATCTGACCCTGATCCTTATGATGCTTCTCCTGTCCCTGATGGTTCCGATGACAGCAAGCGCAGCCGTAAAAATCAGTCAAAAAACAGTGACGCTGGTCAAAGGCCAGTCCACCACTCTGAAAATCACCGGCACAAAGAAAACAGTCAAATGGAAGACTTCCAACAAAAAAGTGGCTGCAGTAACCGGCAAAGGCAAAGTACTGGCCAAATCATCCGGCAATGCTGTCATCTCAGCTCTGGTCAAAGGAAAAACCTACACCTGCCGTGTCACGGTCAAAAATGTTTCCTCAAACACCAGAAGGAAAACCTTTGTGAAGGCGGCAGCCTCCTGGCTCGGTACAAAGGAACTGGACGCACGTCATCGCCAGATCATCGATCTGTACAATGCGTGTAAGCCGCTGCCCCGCAGTTACCCGGTAAAATATACCGATGCCTGGTGCGCAACTTTCGTATCAGCAATCGCGATCAAGTGCAAAATGACGAACATCATTCCCCGAGAATGCAGCTGCGGTGAAATGATCCGTCTCTTCCAGCAGCTGGGTGAATGGCAGGAAAACGATGCCTACCGACCAAAGCTGGGAGATATTATCTTTTATTGCTGGAGCGACTCCGGCATCGGCGACAACCGGGGCTGGGCGAATCATGTGGGCATCGTGGAAAGTGTGAAAGGCTCCACGATCACTGTGATCGAAGGAAATATGCAGCAGGAACCAGATCCGATCTCCACGGCCAAAACCACAGGCAAAACTGCCGGCAAGCGTACTGCCGAAAAACCAGACATCGTAGGCCGCCGCACGATCAAAGTCAACGACCGGTATATCCGCGGATATGGGGTGCCGAGATTCTGAAATAATAAATCTGGATAGATTTTTCAAACATCAGAATTCATATGAAAAAGAAAAGAGAAAAAATCTGTCACCCTCACAACCGGCAAGACTGAGACTCTGAAGATCACCGGAACCAAAAGCAAAGTAAAATGGAAATCGTCAAATTCCAAAATTGCATCTGTAAACAGCAAAGGCAAAGTTCTCGCCAAAGCAAAGGGGACTGCTACTATCACAGCAACTGTGCTGAAAAAGAATTATAAATGTAAGATCACTGTCAAAAAAGCTGCGGTATCCTCCAGTCACTCAGGGAACTCGCAAGCTCCGGCATACGTCTGGCTTCCCAGGACAGGTTCCAAATATCACCGAACCAGTACCTGCAGCCGAATGAAATCCCCCCGAAAAGTCAGCCTTGAAAAAGCTGTTTCCATGGGGTACGAACCGTGCAAAAAATGTTTTTAAGTAAAATTCGATTTACTTAAGCTAGTATAATCTTGCGATATATTTCATTCACCTCTAGGGTAAGTATACCACACAAGCTCAAAAAGCAACCAGAATTGATTGCTTTTTTGATTTGCAATCGATTTTGGTTGTACTAATTCCAAAACGGCAAAAAACAAAAAGTTACCGTTGTTGAAATCGTATCAACAACGGTAACTGATTTTATGCGGAATAAGGGACTTGAACCCTTACGCCTCGCGGCACAAGAACCTAAATCTTGCATGTCTGCCAATTCCATCAATTCCGCAAATCATAAACAAGAACAACCAGATGCTTCTGACTGCTTTCCTATCATACAACAGATGTTTCTGCTCTGTCAAACTGTTTTTTATGTTTGTTTCTACTTGTCTTGAAACACAGCTGTCGGCCTCAGGCATATCCAACACGTCTGACCTCGAAACGGACTGCCATGGGATTTGTCTGCCAGTGCAGGACATCTTATGTCCTCCACTGGCAGACAAATCCCATGACTGTCCGGGACGGAGGCCGCACGCGTGGATATGCCTGAGACCGACAGCGTCGCTTAA
>JAQXWO010000122.1 GCA_029225485.1 Lachnospiraceae bacterium | reverse complement strand
ATGCTCCACCTCCGGCTTTTCCTCTCCCGGAAGCCCGACGATCAGATCCATATTGATATTGTCGAATCCAAGGGAGCGGGCCAGGGCAAAGGCTTCTTTCGTCTGCTCCACCGTATGCTTCCGGCCTATGATATCCAGCGTCTTCTGATTCATGGTCTGCGGATTGATGGAGATCCGTGTCACACGATGACGGCGCAGCACTTCCAGCTTCTCTCTGGTGATACTGTCCGGCCGTCCGGCTTCCACCGTAAACTCCAGCACCCGGTCAAAGCAGAACTTCTCCTCCAGCGCAGTCAGCAGACGCTCCAGCTGGTACGGTTCCAGCGTCGTGGGCGTACCGCCGCCAATATATACCGTGTTCAGCTCCTTATCTGCAAAAGCCTCCGATGCATAATCGATCTCCTTGCAGAGTGCATCCAGATAATCATCCACCCGGTCCTTCCACAGATGAAGGGGGCTGGAACTAAAGGAGCAGTACAGGCAGATACTGGGACAGAAAGGAATCCCCACATACAGACTGTACCCGTCTTTATAATTGATATCCTTCAGAATATGGCGCTCCCGGTTGGCGATCGCAATGGCCAGAGCGGTCTTCTCATTGCTGGTATAATAGGTTTTGCGCATATAATCCGCAATATCCACATTTTTCCAGCCCTGCTCCAGAAGAGCCATGGGAATCTTGGTGGGACGTATCCCGGTCAGATTGCCCCAGGGAAGCTCCTTCCCCGTAAAGTCACGCAATACCCGGTATACCAGCCTCTTCAGGACATTTTTTACTTCCTTCCGTTCCAGAGACGGTTCAAAGGATACTTCTTCCCCGCCTCCTGTACTGCCCTCCGGAAGCAGGATCTGCGCCGAAACACGGTCATCTCTTTCCCCGTCCCCCTGAAAAGCGATGCTTACCGTCAGCTGCGGCTGCTCCTCCGGCCCGGGATCCGTATAACAAATCAGTACATCCTCCCCGGGATAAAACGCTTTCACGAGAGAATGTACATCGTATTCAAAATTCTGTCTATTTAACTGTACTCTGATCATATCTTCATCCTTTAATAGGGATTATATCGTCTTTCATATGAAATGCTGGTGGCCTCCCCGTGCCCCGGATAAACGATTGTCTCCTCCGGCAGGACCAGAAGCTTCTCATGAAGAGAATCGTGAAGCTGACTCATGCTTCCGGTCGGAAAATCTGTCCTCCCCACCGAATTGCAGAACAGGGTATCTCCGGAAAAAAGGACATCCTCCTGCGGAAAATAATAACAGGCTCCGCCTGACGTATGCCCCGGTGTATGGATCACAGAAATCTCAAAGCCGGCACAGGACAGTTTCTCCCCATCCTTCAGCCAGCGGTCTGCAGTGAGCGTATACCCTTTTCCGCCCATTGGCAGTGATAAATTCTGATAATCATCTGCCATCAGCTCCCGCTCCTGCGCAAGGGCACAGACCGGAATCTGAAATGTATCTGCCAGCTCCCGTGCCGCTCCGATATGATCAAAATGACCGTGAGTCAGCAGAACCGCACATGGGATACCGCCCATCCCGCGGATGCTCTGTGCAATGTAGGAAGCTCTGTCTGCCGGATCGATCACCAGCAGCTCCTTTGTATCCCGGTTCATGGCAAGATAACAGTTCGTGCTTACCATCCCCAGCACCATGGTCTCTATCTGAATTTTATGTGTGCTCATATTGTTCCCCTCTGTCCTTATCCTGTCCATCTGTTGTTACTGTTCACTCCATTCCAGTAACGAGCAAAACTCGGGATTTTCTTACGAAAGTCCTCGAAGAACAGCGGCATTTGAACAGTAACCATCTGTTCCATATGACCTTCACGCTGCAGGGCTCAGAGTCGCCGTCCATCAGCCCGTCGTCCTCTCAATGTCGATCACGCTTTCCACCTGACGGATCTTCTCGATCAATGCATTCAGCACACCCTTGTCCGGCACGTTGAAGGAAATGGCGATCGTGGCGATTCCCTGTTTGCTGGTACGGGTGTTCACCGACCGTACATCCAGCTTGCGCTCGGTAAATATCTTCGTGATATCCACCAGAAGACCGATCCTGTTGTTTCCATATATAATAATCTCTGCAAGATACAGTCCGTTGTCACCTTCCGCAGCATCCTTCTGCCGCTCCGCATCGATCAGACGCTCTCTCTCGATCTCCGGCAGATTGATGATATTGACACAATCGGTACGGTGCACGGTCACACCACGCCCCCTCGTGACAAAACCGACGATCTCGTCTCCCGGGATAGGACTGCAGCATTTCGCAAAGCGAACCGATACATCATCGATCCCCCGGACCGTAATGCCCCCCTTGGACTTGGTCACCCGCACCGGTGCAGTATCTTTCGCATTCTGAAGCACTTCCAGAGCCTGTTCATCCGTCATCCTGCTGCGGTGGTCTATCTCATAGCCCTCCATCAGCTTGTTGATGATCTGGCCTTCCTTCAGACCTCCATGCCCCAGGGCTGCCAGTACAGAATCCCAGTCCCGGAAACCATACTTGACAAGCACACGCTCCATATACTCCGGCTTCATCAGATCCGAGATCGTGATAGCCTTGGCCTTGCAGTATGCGGCAAGCATCTCCTTACCCTTTACAATATTGTCATCCTTCAGTTCCTGTTTGAACCACTGGTTGATCTTGTTTCTCGCCTGGGAACTCTTGACGATCTTGAGCCAGTCCCGGCTGGGGCCGCGGGAATTCTGGGACGTGATGACTTCGATCCGGTCTCCGTTCTGGATCACATAATCGATCGGCACCAGCTTGCCGTTCACACGGGCTCCGATCATGCGGTTGCCCACCGCACTGTGGATACTGTAGGCAAAATCGATCGGTGTGGAACCATTGGGCAGGTTCTTCACGTCACCGGCCGGGGTAAAGCAGTAAACACTCTCACCGAAGATATCCAGGTCACTCTTCAGCAGGCTGATAAACTCCCGGTTGTCTGACATCTGCCAGTCCAGTACCTGACGGAGCCAGCTCATCTTTTCCTCTTCACTTCTGCTTCCGGTCTTCTTTCCGTCCGCAGATTCCTTATATTTCCAGTGAGCCGCAATACCGTACTCTGCGGTGCGGTGCATCTCGAAAGTCCTGATCTGGATCTCAAAAGGCTGGCCATTGGGACCGATCAGCGTCGTATGCAGTGACTGATACATATTCTGCTTCGGCATGGCAATATAATCCTTGAATCGTCCCGGGATCGGCTTGTACATCTCGTGGATCACACCGAGAGCTGCATAACAGTCCTTCACCGTCTCCACAATGATGCGTACGGCGAATAAGTCATAAATCTGATCCAGCGTCTTCTGCTGATTGACCATTTTCTTGTAAATACTGAAGAAATGCTTCGCACGTCCCTCGATCTGGGCCTTGATGCCGGCCGCCTCGATGTGCTTTCTCACATCCGCCACAATTCCCTCGACAAATGCCTGCCTCGCCTCTTTTTTCAGGGCCACCTTCTCCACCAGATCATAATAGACTTCCGGCTCCAGATACTTCAGCGACAGGTCATCCAGCTCTACCTTGATCTTGGAGATACCGAGACGGTTGGCGATCGGCGCGTAGATATCCATCGTCTCTCTGGCTTTTTCCTTCTGCTTTTCCGGCCTCATGTACTTCAGTGTACGCATATTGTGAAGGCGGTCTGCCAGCTTGATCAGGATCACACGGATATCCTTGGCCATAGCCAGGAACATCTTGCGCAGATTCTCCGCCTGCACCTCCACCTTGTCCTTACAGTAGGACAGCTGTCCCAGCTTCGTGACGCCGTCCACCAGAAGAGCCACCTCATCATTAAACTCCTGTGAGATCTCCTCTGTGGTCATGACCGTATCCTCCACCACATCGTGAAGGAGTCCCGCCACGATCGTCTCCTTGTCCAGCTCCAGATCAGCCAGAATAATACCTACACACAGCGGATGGATAATGTAAGGCTCCCCGGACTTTCTGCGCTGATCCTTATGGGCATCGTACGCGATCCGGTATGCTTTTTCGATCATCGAAATATCATCCGAAGGATGATACTTCCGGACACTGGTGATCAGCTCCTGATACAGCACATCCGGACTGGTAAAATCCTCCATAGTCTTTACACTTGCATCCGCTCTCTTGATCTCATCGATTCTTTCCTGCTTCGTTCTCGTATCCATAGGCATTCAACTCACCAACTTCGTCTACTACTTTCCTTCGTAACAGATTACAGATTCCACATCATAGCCTGCCAGCTTCTCTCTTCCGTTTAGACCGGCAAGCTCCATCAGAAACACGACCTTCACCACTTCGCCGCCCAGCTCCTCGATCATCTGGATGGCAGCCTCTATGGTACCTCCCGTAGCGATCAGATCATCAATCACCACGACCTTCTGTCCCGGCCTGACAGCATCCTTGTGCATCTCGATGGTCGCAGTGCCGTACTCCAGCGCATACTCTTTTGAAATCGTCTCGCAGGGCAGTTTGCCTTTCTTTCTGACCGGTACAAATGCCTTGTGCAGATTATATGCCACCGGCATGCCGAAAATAAATCCGCGGGACTCCGTACCTGCGATCACATCAAAGTCAAGGCCTTCCAGCTTCTTCTGAATCAGATCAATGGAAAGCTGCAGTCCGTCCGGATCCTGCAGAATACTCGTAACATCTCTGAAAATAATGCCCGGCTCCGGAAAATCCGGAATGCTTCTTACATAATCTTCTATCTTCTTCATTTTTCCCGCTCCTTTGTTTTTCAATCACATGCCGCTCATTTAATAAGATCATATTATGCAGCTAAAAGATACCAGACGGCCTGTTCCGCGCCTTGCGTTCCCACAAATTCTGGACCTTAGTTATTGAGTATAACATTTTCCGTCATTTTTCGCAATATATGGCCCGAGATTTTCTTCCTTATAATGTCGTCTGCAGAGGGCCACATAGCTCTCGTCCCCTCCCAGGAAGACCTGCTCGCCGCTTTTTACGACTTTTCCGTCGGCCACACGGGTATTGCAGCACGCCGCCCGGCCACACCAGCAGACCGTCTTCAGCTCTTCGATGACATCCGCCCAGGCCAGCAGCCACATGGAGCCCTCAAAGAGATTTCTCTGAAAATCTGTCCGCAGCCCATAGCAGATCACCGGTATGTCCAGATCATCCACAATGTGTACAAAATGCTCAATATCTGATTTCCGGCAGAACTGTGCCTCATCTACGATCACACAGTCGTACCGGAGGATCTCCTGATCCGTCATGGCTGTCAGTTCTTCCACAAAAAGGCATGGATGGGACAATCCCATCCGGCTTTTGATCACTGCCTCCCCGTCTCTGGTATCCAGTTTCGGTTTCACCAGCAGGGCGTGCTTTCCCCTTTCATAATAATTGTATTCTACCATCAGTGCGTTGGCCGTCTTGGAACTGCCCATGGCACCGTGCCTGAAATATAATTTTGCCATCTCTCTTCTCCGTATGCTTCTGATTGTTCCCTTACCGTCCGGTCACCCGGTGATAAATCCAGATGATTCCGGCGCCGATCAGCAGGAACGGAAGCAGTTTCCACAGAATCGCAAAGGCAGTACCCAGAATACCAACGATCACGATCAGCACAAGAATCAGAATCAGCCACACTTTCCAGCCGGAAGCCTTTACCTCAAAATGCCGGGAACCGAATCCTCCGGGCTCCTCGGAATGCTGCTCTGTCCGGTAAACGCCATCCTCATCCTCTGTGACTACCGTATCCGACTGTTCATAATATGCCCCCTGCTGCTCCCTCTGCTCATCCACATCCAGGATCGTCCTGGCTATCATGCGGGGATCCCCCAGCTCTGCAAGC
>JAQXWO010000121.1 GCA_029225485.1 Lachnospiraceae bacterium | reverse complement strand
AACTTTCTCCGGTGAAGAGCCCCTGCTTCTTCTGAGATCACCAGAAGCACTGACCTGTCTTTTCTGTCCCCGGTACCGTCCCGCGTCAGTATCCTGCCTTCTCCCGGATCCTCCCTTTTCCGGTCGGATCAGACATTTGGGACCATATCCGATCAGATCCTCCCGGCCCGCAATTTGCAGCGCCTCTCTGACCAGCTCATAGTTTTCCGGTCTCTGAAACTGGATCAGTGCCCGCTGCATGGCCTTCTGATGGGGATTCTTCGGCACATAGACCGGCTCCATCGTCCTCGGATCGAGACCGGTATAGTACATGCAGGTAGAGATCGTGGAGGGCGTCGGATAAAAATCCTGTACCTGCTCCGGCATATAATGAAGATCCCTCAGATAGCAGGCCAGTTCCACAGCCTCTTTCATGGAGCAGCCCGGATGGGAAGACATGAGATAGGGCACCAGATACTGGTCCATGCCGCAGGATTGGTTCATTTTCTGATAACGCTTCGTAAATTCCTCATAAACACGGTGCTCCGGCTTTCCCATCATACGAAGGACCGGATCCGCCACATGCTCCGGAGCCACTTTCAGCTGTCCGCTGATATGGTATTTTACCAGTTCCTCAAAAAATACAGGTGACGGATCCTTCAGCAGATAATCAAACCGGATCCCGGAGCGGATAAACACCTTCTTTACTTTCGGGAGCTTACGCAGTTTGCGCAGCAATGCCACATAGTCACTGTGATCCGCCTTCAGATTCTTACACGGCTCCGGGAACAGACACTGTCTGTCTTTGCACACTCCCCGGGTCATCTGTTTGCTGCAGGATGGCTGCCGGAAATTGGCGGTAGGTCCGCCCACATCATGAATATATCCTTTGAAATCAGGATCCCTGGTCATATCCTCTGCCTCCCGCAGCAGGGACTCATGGCTTCTGGTCTGGATGATCCTGCCCTGATGAAAGGTCAGGGCGCAGAAATTACAGCCTCCGAAACAGCCCCGGTTGCTCACCAGACTGAATTTCACTTCAGACAATGCCGGAATCCCGCCTGCCGCATCGTACATGGGATGCCAGGTCCTGCAGTAAGGCAGATCGTAGATATCATCCATCTCCTGCTGCGTCAGCGGTTTTGCCGGAGGATTCTGTACGACGTAAACGGTACCATATGGCTCCGCCAGCCGCTTTCCGTTGAAAGGATCCGTATTGCAGTACTGTCTGTAAAAGCTTTCTGCATAAGTGCGTCTGCTGCTGCGCAGCTCCTCATAATCCGGCAGAAATTCACAATCATACAGACTTTCTTTTTTCTTTGTCTTATAACAGGTACCTGCCACGAACGTAATATCCTTCACGGAGAGCCCCGCCTGCAGGGCATCTGCGATCTCCACAATGGAGCGCTCCCCCATGCCGTAGGAGATCATGTCCGCCCCGCAGTCCATCAGCAGCGAACGCTTCAGGGAATCCGACCAGTAATCATAATGTGCCATCCGTCGAAGGCTGGCCTCGATTCCTCCTGCAATGATCGGCACATCCTTGTAGGTCTGACGGATCAGATTGCAGTAAACCACCGCCGCGTAGTCCGGCCGTCTGCCCATGACGCCTCCCGGCGTGTAGGCATCCTTCTGACGATGCTTTTTGGATACAGAATAATGGTTCACCATGGAATCCATATTGCCTGCCGTCACCAGAAATCCCAGCCTCGGCCGCCCGAGCACCGTAATACTTTCCTTATCCTTCCAGTCCGGCTGCGGAATAATACCTACCGTATAACCGTGAGCCTCCAGCACCCGGCTGATGATGGCATGACCAAAGGAGGGATGATCCACATAGGCATCCCCGGTCACGTAGACAAAATCAAGCTGGCTGATTCCTCTTCGTTTCATATCTTCCCGGCTGACCGGCAAAAATTCTCTGCTCATGAAAGCACCTCATATGTATCATTCAGAACATCCTCAAAGGATGTAATATAATAATCCGCCAGACGGCGTATTTCCGCCGTCTGTTCCAGGCTGAAGGCATCTGCCACCGCACATACTTTCATTCCGGCATTTTTTCCGGCCAGAATCCCCATGGGAACATCCTCAAATACAAGACATTCCTCCGGCGCAGATCCCAGTTCCTCCGCCACGCTCAGATAAATATCCGGAGCAGGTTTGCCTCTTGGCACATCACAGGACGTACGGATACAGTCAAAATCCTCCAGCACACCGTTTGCCTTCAGGCTGACACGGATCAGCTCATGGCTGTTGCTGCTGGCAATGGCCGTTTTTACTCCTCTGTCACGCAGACGTTTCAAAAGCCGTCCGGCACCCTTTTTCAGCGGAACCTGAGACGCATATTTTTCATATGCCATCTCAAGCCACTGCTGTTTGATTTCTTCCACCGTGTGGGGAAGAGCAAAACGCTCTTTAAAATAAACGGCTGTCTCGGTAAATCCCATTCCCTCAATTGTCTTCTGAAGATCCGGC
>JAQXWO010000120.1 GCA_029225485.1 Lachnospiraceae bacterium | reverse complement strand
GGGTGGTGAGGATTGGAGGTGAGCTGGCAGGATTTTCTTTTCGGACTCCTATAGATGATATTGATAGAGAAATCTACAATCTTACAGAAGAGGGGCGGGCATATTTGCAGTATAACGAGGTGATAGGCGGTGATCCGTTTGGATTTACTGTAGGAATGCCAGTAGAAGCAGATCCGGAGCTTTATGGGGGAATAGCAGGGATGTATCAGGAATGCATAAGACGGGAAATCACATGGGAGGAGCTTTTACAGTGGGATGGTCATAGTGATGAGTTGGATATATGTTAAACATACCCTGTAAGGCTCTGTAATCGATTGTAGGAGCACCTACTGATGATAGTGGAGTTATATAAGGGTATGGTTATAAAATGCCTGTATGGGGCAAATACAGCGTTATAGGCGTTATCCTCAAAATTGATCTATAATGAGGAGTAAAAAGGCTTGACTAAATCCTTGCATTAAGTCCGGTTATTACTATGTGGAATACTATTTTTAAATGATTTCACAGGAGGATACAGGATGGGTAAAAAGAGGATAACCACGGAAGAAAGAATAAAAGATCTTGCAATGAAATGCTATGGAATATCTGAGGGGAATATTGAGGAGAATAATTGGAACCACAGAGTAATAAAAGGGCTTTGTAGTATGATTATAAAGATATGGGTTGATTGGAAAGAAGATACAAGGCATTATCAGCCCTCTCGGAGACTATATGAACGTTATCTGGACACTGTCAGCCGTGGTGAGCATAGGCTTGATCCTGATAGTGCTGATTATGAAACCGCTGTCAGAGTGGTAAATGATTGCAGAAAATATTTAAACCTTGTTGTTGGATCCAGAGTGAGGGATCGTACAGCTTGCAGGGTGTTTTGAACTTTATGTAGTTATGCAAGATGTAATGGAGATCAGGAGGAAACAGGATGCAACGGGCGGTATTTTATGCAAGGGTAAGCACTGAGGAGGAGAAACAGCTTAATGCTCTTTCAAAGCAGATACAGGAGAATAAGGAGATTATCCGGGAAAAGGGTTGGAAGCTGGTGGATGAGTATGTGGATGAGGGAAAAAGCGGTACACAGTCCCGGAGGAGGAAAGAATATCAAAGGCTATTGTCTGATCTGGATCAGGATAAATTTGATATTGTGGTAGTAAAGTCACAGGACAGGCTCCAAAGAAATGCTGGTGATTGGTACATCTTTGTAGATAAGCTGATTAAAGCAGGAAAACAGCTCTTTTTGTATCTGGATAATAAGTTTTTTGTTCCGGCTGATGATGCTCTTATTACTGGAATAAAGGCAATACTTGCGGCTGAGTATAGTAGAGATCTCAGTAAAAAGATAAATAATTCAGCTCAGAGAAGAATTGAAAAAGTAAGAAATGGGGAAAAGGTATCTGCTATGGGGACAAATATGTGCTATGGGTATTATATTAAAGATGGTGAGTGGGTTGTGGATCACGAACAGGCTAAGGTTGCAAAACTCATGTATGATTTGTATTTAGAGCATGACAGTATAAGGAAAGTGGTAGATATTCTGAATGAGAGCGGATACAGAAATCAGAAAGGCGGTAAATTCTGTGCTGATAGTGTGTCAAGGGTATTGAAAAATCCGAGATATAAAGGTACACTGGTTGTAAACCGATTTCACAGGGATTTTGACAGACATTGTATTGAGAAAAAGCCTCCTGAGGAGTGGGTTACTCAGGATAATGCTTTTGAGGCAGTAGTGGATCCGGATACATGGCAGAAAGTCAATGATAGACTTGCAATGAAAAAGAATGGTACAAGAGGCAGAAAAATAAGCAGAGATCCTCTGGGTGGTAAGATGATCTGCTATGAGTGCGGAGCTCCTCTCTGGCGGCATAAGTCTAACGGATATTATGGCTGGTATTGTTCTCAAAAAATGAGTAGAGGGAAATCAGCTTGTGTAGGATCGGCAATTTCAGATAAGCGGATAAAGGATATTCTGAAAGCACTCAGTCAGGATCTGGTAGTAAACAAAAAAGCGGTAAAAGCCTCAATGCTGGAGTGGCTGGAGAGCTTAAAAGCCTCCCTTAAGGCTGAGGATAATAATGAGGCTCATGTTAAAGAGCTGGATAGGCTTAAGATACAGGAGAGCCGTTTAGTAGATAAGTATATTGAGGGTATGATCTCAGAAGAAATCTATAATAAGAAATATGCTGAGATTAAAGCCAGCATTGTCAGAGTAGAAAAGCTCATGGAGCCTACAGATACAAATGAGGAGCTGGAAGATATTCAGAATGTAATTGATAGTCTGGATTATGAGTTGGATGAATGGATTAAGACAGAAGATTTTGAAAAGACAAAAGTAGATTTCCTGATAGAGCATGTGAAGCAGATCAAAGTGATGCATGATAAACACATTATCATTTATCTGGATTTAGTGGCAGGGGCTATAATAGCTGGAAAAGATTTTTTGTTGTTTGTTCGTGAATGTATGCCGCTCCCCCATGGCGGAATTCATACTAAAAGACATGGTGAATAAAAGGGGACTTGCATCACAGTTTGAGATCGCATCTGCTGCTACCAGTACGGAGGAGATCTGGAATGGTGTCGGCAATCCGGTTTATCCGCCGGCAAGGGAGGAATTGGCGAAGCACGGGATCAGCTGTAAAGGGAAAAGGGCGGTTCAGCTGAAGGCTTCGGATTATGATTATTATGATTACCTGATTGGTATGGATACGATGAATATGAGGAACATGGAGCGTATGACCGGCCATTTGAGGGGCGGCAAGATGCGGATGCTTCTTGAGTATGCCGGTGAATCCAGATCGGTGATCGATCCCTGGTATTCAGGTGCTTTTGATGAGACGTATCGTGATGTGGTGATCGGATGTACGGCTTTTCTGGAGTTTCTGGAAAAGGAAGGGAAGATCTGAGTTGGGATCTGAACTGGGATCTGAGTTGGATGCAGGAAAGAACGGTCAGGAGAATTGACGGATGCAGTGATTGCCTGCGGCTGATACGGCGGCAGCGGAAATAGAAAGGAAAATACATATGAGTGGAAAAAGAGAGGATTACATTACATGGGATGAGTATTTCATGAGCGTGGCCAGGTTGGCAGGGATGCGTTCGAAGGATCCCAGTTCGCAGGTGGGAGCCTGTATTGTGAGCAGTGATAATAAGATACTTTCTATGGGGTATAACGGGTTCCCCAAGGGATGCTCGGATGATGAGTTCCCGTGGTTTCGGGAGGGGGAAGCGCTGGATACGAAGTATCTGTATGTGGTGCACAGTGAGCTGAATGCGATCCTGAATTACCGGGGAGGCAGCCTGGAGGGAGCGAAGCTGTATGTGACTTTGTTCCCCTGCAATGAGTGTGCCAAGGCGATCATCCAGGCAGGGATCAAGACGGTGGTTTATGATGATGACAAGTATGCGGATACGCCATCGGTGATCGCGTCAAAGAGGATGATGGATGCGGCCGGAGTGCGGTATTACAGGTATCAGAGGACGGGACGCAGGATCGAGATCACGGTGTGACAGGATGCAGGATCGAGATCACGGTGTGGCAGGATGCAGCATCGAAATCATGGTGCAGCCCCCCATCCATCCAGTGACGTACAGGCTGATGTGGATGGATGGGTGGGTGTGCCATAGCGTTTGTCCACTGAGAGAAGGCAAAATGCTAAAATGCTAAATACGCTGCTTATCAGCATCTTCTGCCTCATCAATATATTTCTGCAGCTTTCCGAAGGCTCCTTTGTAGATCAGAGACAGCAGCTTGTCGGTCCTGCGGAGGGCTTTCTGCATCTCTTCGGTGGTGAGGAGGCCGTCCCGCTGGGCGTCGGCCAGTTCGTCCAGATCCACGACCCGGACAAAGCCGTCGGGGTAGACGATGACATCCACCAGAAGGTCGGTGAAGACATAGGTGTTTGTGTCGGGATCATAGGTGTGAGTGATGATGTCGCAGTACCAGCTGATGAGGTTACCGTCATGGTCGTAGAACTTGCTGACCTTGAAGCCGCGCTCCAGAAAATAGCAGGAGTAGCCGTGGTGCAGGGTCTTTTTGGGGTGGAGTGTATTCCATTTTGTGATTATCACCTCAGAATCTATATAAAGCACCTCATCATCTTCCAGAAGGATGCATTCTTCCGGAATCAGTCTTTTTCGATAAAGTTTTAATTCGTTCATGAGAATCCTCCTTGTTATCGTCCGTGCATAATGATACGAAATCTTTGTAAGAGCATAGCAGAAAATCAATCTGTTGTCTATCAAAAATTGTGGTAAAGATACAAAAAAGTAATATAGGAACGGAAGAGTCTGTGCATTTTGTGGAGAAGAAAAGGATTGACAAATTTTCGTTCGAAGCTTATGATGGCAGATAGAAAAAGAAATGAAACAGAGCCAATGAGGGTGACTGCAGCTGCAGCCATCCTTTTTTTGTTTTCCGGCCGTAGGATGCCAGTACATCCGAAGGCAGAGGAACTGCAGCAGCTTGAGGAGGGAACTGAATTGATTACAGAGCGTATTGAGAAGATCAGACAGAATTATGTGAATGCGAAGCCGGCGATTTCCTGTGAGAGGGCGAAGATCTGGACGGAGTCTCATAAGAGGACGGAGGGGCAGCATGTGGCGATCCGCAGGGCGCAGGCATTTTATGATACGTGCAATCAGCTGGCCGTACATATTTTTGAGGGAGAACTGATCGTGGGAGCCATTGGGGAGTTTCGGAAATGCGGTATTCTGACACCGGAGTTTTCCTGGCTCTGGGTGGACCGGGAGATGGACCAGTTTGACAAGCGGCCCCAGGATCCTTATGTGATGACGGAGGATCAGAGAAGGTTCATGCGGGAGAAAATTTTCCCCTATTGGAAGGGCAAATCTCTTGAGGAGGCATTTCTGGCCAGGGTGCCGGAAGAGACCAGGAAGATCGCGGTAGATACAGGCGTTGTGGACAATGATTCGAAGTGGCGTCAGGCGGTGGGAGAGATCACGCCGGATTATCAGGACGTGCTTTTCGTGAAGGGATTTGGCGGGATCATCCGGCAGGCCAGGGAGAAGATCGCGCAGTTGGATGAGACGAAGCCGGAGGATATGGAGAAGATTATTTTTTATCGTTCTGTCCTGCTGACTTCCAGAGGAATCATCCGCTATGCGCAGCGTTACGCGGATGAGGCGGAGCGCCTGGCCGGGGAGGAACAGGATGAAAAGCGGCGCTGTGAGCTGATGCAGATTGCCGCCAATTGCCGCAGAGTACCGGAATTCCCGCCGCAGACGTTTTATGAGGCGATGCAGTTCCTTTGGTTTACTCAGATCGGCGGTATTTTGTCTGAGAATCCGCTTTCCCTGAATCCGGGACGCTTTGACCAGTATATGAATCCCTATTATCAGAAGGACAAGGCAGCAGGCAGGATCACAGAGGAGCAGGCCCAGGAGCTGATCGATGCGCTGTGGCTGAAATATTCGGAGTGGGTGTGGACGATCTCAGCCAATACGGCGGATTATTTTGCCGGGTACAATCAGTTCCAGAATCTGACGGTAGGAGGCAGGACCAGAGAGGGTCTGGATGCTGCGAACGATATTACCTATATGGCGCTGAAAGCGACGGAAGAAGTGAAGACCCATCAGCCGGGCCTCAGCGTCCGGGTGCATGCGGACTGTCCGGATGAATTTCTGGGGGCAGTGACCCATCTGGTCAGCTCCGGTACCGGGTTTCCGGCCATCCACAATGACAGCGTGGGCTATCAGATGCTGATCAATGCGGGATATGAGCCGGAGGATGCGAGAGACTGGAACAACTGCGGATGCGTGGTGCCTCATTACCGCAAGACCGGCGAATGGACGGCGGCTGTCAATGTGAATTTCGGCTCTGCCCTGGAGTATGCGCTGAATGAAGGAAAGAGCCGCATGACCGGGGAGCAGATGGGACTTCCGGAGAAGCCCTGCCGGGATTTTACTTCTTATGAGGAAGTAAAGGAGGCGTTTTACAAACAGTTTAAGAATCTCTGCCGTCATTCCATCATCGTGACACTGGAAGCTCAGAAGCTGCATCAGGAGATGGTACCGAGACCCTTCCTTTCTTCCTGCATCGAGCAGTGTATGGAGGATGGAAAGGATCTGAGCATGGGAGGTGCCAAGTACAATGTGGGTCCTGTCATTACAGGTATCGGACTGGCTGTGGTGGCCAACTCTCTGGCAGTGATCAAAAAGCTGGTATTTGAGGATCATGTGACTACAATGGCGGAGCTGGATGCGGCCCTTGCTGCCGACTGGGAAGGCTATGACGATCTGAGAAGCCAGGCTCAGGCAGTGCCGAAATATGGAAATGACGACGATTATGTGGACAGCATCGCGCTGGAGATCGCCAACTGGTATTACCGGGAGATCCATTCTTATAAGGATATCTTCGGTTCGCCCTTCCTGACTGCCTTCATGGGTATTTCCAATTATATCCCCATGGGCCGGGTGCTGGGAGCCACTCCCTGCGGACGGAAAAACGGGGAACCCTCCAGCGAAGGCGTTTCGCCTTATGTGGGAAGTGATACCTCTACGCCTCTGGCAGCCATGCGTTCCGCGGCGAAGCTGAATCAGGAGATCCATTCCGGCGGTACTCTGCTGAATCTGCGTCTGAATCACGAACTGGTGGCGACGAAGCGGGGACAGGCCAATCTGGGAGCCATGATCCAGTCCTTCTTTTCACTGGGAGGTTTTCATGTGCAGTTTAACACTCTGTCCTCCAAAGTACTGCGGGAAGCTCAGGCTCATCCGGAGAATTATAAGGATCTGCTGGTGCGTGTGGCCGGATACAGTACACAGTTTGTCAATCTTTCCAAATCCATGCAGGATGCTATCATTGCAAGGACGGAGCATGCGGAGATGTAGGATGTCTGTAGTTTCATGGATGCGGAACAGGACTTTTTGCTCCTGGACTGCGGAATGGAGATGAACATGAATCAGGAAAAAGAAAGGTATGCTTCCGGCGGCTGTATCATGCAGCTTCAGAATTATTCCGTCAATGACGGAGACGGGATCCGCACGGATATTTTTCTGGCTGGCTGTCCGCTGCGGTGCCGCTGGTGCTCCAACCCAGAAGGCCAGACACTGCACAATCCAATGACAAGGTATATGACGGTGGAAGAGGTGGTCGCCGCGATTCGGAAACAGAGGATTTTTTACCGGTATTCCGGAGGCGGGGTCACCTTCTCCGGGGGTGAGGCCACGATGCAGACTGGTTTTTTGAGGACGCTTACGGAGCGGCTGTATGATATGGGAATCTCTCTGGCGCTGGAGACCTGCGGCTGCTTTGATTTTGATGAAGTGAAGGATATTCTGGAAAAAATGAATCTGATCTTCTGTGATATCAAGCTGATGTCGGAGGAAAAGCATCGTCAGTTTACGGGCGTCTCCAATCAGGTGATCCTGCAGAATATTCCGCGGATCGCTTCCCTGGACGTGCCTCTGGTGATCCGCATCCCTGTGATCCACGGTCTCAATACGGATGAGGAAAATCTGAAACAGACCTTTTGTTTTATCCGGGAACATGCGCCCCATGCCCGGCTGGAGCTGCTGCCCTACCATACTTTTGGAGAAGAAAAATACCGGCAGCTGGGCCTGGAGCTGCCTCAGGCATCCTTTGGGCGTCCCGCGGAGGCGGAGCTGGCAGCCTGGGAGAAAACAGCGTCAGAGATGGGAATCAAAACGATTTCCTTCCGATGAAATTTCCTGTTTTGTTATCTGTAAAAGTGTGATATGATAAGAAAATAGATTACCTGAAAGAGGCATCTGTGCCCTGGATCCATTGGGCTGATGCCTTTTTGCATGATATGGCCCTGCAGAGAGTGCAGGACAGCGCAGCAGATGATAAATGCTGAGGATGACGGTAATCTGTACAGAATGAAGATCAGGAGGAAGGAACATGAACAAATATCAAGATCATAAGGAAATGAGCCGCGCCATGAATGGCAAGATGATCCTGATGCTGATCGGAGTCATGATGGTATTTTCCGCCATCACATCCACGGCACAGTACGGCGCCAATATGTTTATCATTTCGCACGAGGCTGCAAACGGGACGGCTGATTATGTGAATGCGCTGGCAGAGGTGGGAATGAGCATAGGAGTCGCACGCCTGGCAGGGGCAGTCTTTCTTGCAGTGAGTATGGTGGAGATCTTTGTGGGTGTTACCTGTATCATACTGCAGAATCGTCTGGACAAGGCCACCTTTACGAGAAAGCTGGTGATCGGTCTCCTTGGTGTGGAGATCGTGATGCAGATTTTCCTGTTTGCAGTACATCTTTTCAATCCGGGACGTCTGTTTTCTTCGCTGGCGATGCCGCTCTTTCTGCTTTGGGCCTCTACGATGCTCTGCAGACTGGCGAAAAAGTATCCGGACCGCAAATATGCGATCGATACGAAGAAAAAAGAACAGCAGAAGCCGGCTCCGAAGAAAAGTCTGAAAGAGCGTGCCATGGTGCCGACAGACGTGACGGAAGAGGAAGAACCGGTCTCTGAAAACGAGATCCCTGAAAGTGTACAGGAAAGCGAGATCAGCGGACATGTGGATAGTCCGGAGGCAGCAGCTGGTCCTGCAGATGAAGAATAAAGGAAAGAAGGAAGCGAATACGCATGTATGATCAGTTGACTGAAAAGGATATTCAGAAGATTCAGGAGGAGATCGACTACCGGAAGCTGGTGGTGCGGAAAGAAGCCATTGAGGCGGTGAAGGAAGCCCGGGCCCAGGGAGATTTAAGTGAAAATTTTGAGTATTATGCGGCTAAAAAAGACAAGAATAAAAATGAGAGCAGGATCCGTTATCTGGAGCGCATGCTGAAGACTGCCAGAGTGATCTCGGATGATTCCCGGGAGGATGAGGTGGGACTGAACAATACCGTGAAGATCTACTTCGAGGAGGATGACGAGGAGGAGACCTACAAGATCGTGACCACCGTGCGGGGAAATTCCATGAATGGTCTGATCAGCATCGAGTCGCCTCTTGGCAAGGCTCTGATGGGTCACCGGGTGGGAGACCGGGTGCATATCCAGGTGAATGAGCAGTACGGATATGACGTGGAGATACGTGCCATTGAAAATACAGTGGATGACGGAACGGATAAGCTGAGAAGTTTTTAAGTGATATACAAAAAAGGAGGGGCTTCGCATCATCATGCGAAGCCTCTAAAAAAAGAAGAGAAAAATGTATGAAAACTTAACGAATATAAGATAACTGTCATTTCATCAAATCTTTGATTTCAGATCTGATTTCCTTTGCTTTATCGTATGGTCATAGTATATAGTCCAAATGTGTCCAAAAAGTGTCCAAAACCTGAAAGAAATATAAAAGAATCATGAAAGAAAATTTATGAATTCCTGTTGCGTCTTTATATCATCTTAATATCCCGGCGAAAATTCTAATACTAACTTTAGATAAATGAACGAATAATAAAAGTGAATTTTGAAATGACATTTTTCGCACCCTGATGGGCTGTACCGGGGGGCGCGGTGCTGGCAGGTGTGGATATGAAATACATAATATACAGAAAAAAACGCTGGTCTTCTGCACAGATTATTACTCTGGGATTTCTGGGAGTCATACTGCTGGGAAGTATTTTGCTGATGCTTCCGGTCTCTTCCAGAAGCGGGGAGATCACCCCCTTTTTTAAGGCTTTGTTTACGGCGACTTCCGCTACATGTGTGACAGGGCTGGTGGTCTATGATACGGCGACTTACTGGTCCGGATTTGGTCAGGCGGTCATTTTGCTGCTGATTCAGATCGGAGGCACCGGCGTAGTCACCATCGCGGTGTCGATCGCAACGATTTCCGGCAAAAAGATCGGTCTGATGCAGAGAAGCACCATGCAGGAAGCGATTGCCGCTCCCAGTGTAGGCGGGATCGTCAGGCTGACCGGATTTATTCTGAAAGCTACTTTTCTGATCGAACTGGCGGGAACAGTTCTGATGATGCCTGTCTTCTGCAGAGATTTTGGTGTGTGGAAGGGGATCTGGTATTCTGTCTTTCACTCTGTCTCGGCCTTCTGCAATGCGGGATTCGATCTGATGGGTGTCAGACAGACATTTTCTTCCCTGACGGCATATTCGGGCAGCGTATACCTGAATCTGATCGTTATGGGACTGATCATCATAGGCGGAATCGGATTTCTGACCTGGGATGATATCCGGCGAAACAGGCTGCATTTTCACAGATACAGGATGCAGAGCAAGGTGATCCTGTTTACGACGGGTGTATTGCTGGTGTTTCCGTTTCTGTTTTTCTATTTCAGAGAATTCTGTTCTGAAGTCTGGAATGATCTGACCGAAGGACAGAAGATCCTGGGGGCGCTGTTTCAGACGGTGACTCCGAGAACGGCAGGATTTAATACGGTGGATCTGTCCATGTTCAGTGAGGCGGGCCAGACGATCATGATACTTTTGATGCTGATCGGAGGATCGCCGGGGTCTACGGCCGGAGGTATGAAGACCACGACAGCAGCTGTGTTATTTATGACTCTGTTTGCGGTCCTGAAAAGAAAAGAATATGCAGAATGCTTCGGCAGAAGGATCGCGGAGGATACGATCAAATACGCGGCATCGATTCTGCTGATGTATCTGACACTTTTCTTTACAGGCGGGATCATCATCAGCTGTATCGAGCATCTTCCCATGCTGACCTGTCTGTTTGAGACGGCATCAGCCATCGGAACAGTGGGACTGACACTGGGGATCACGCCGCATCTGGGAGCGGTATCCAGGATGATTCTGATTATTTTGATGTTTCTGGGAAGAGTGGGATGTCTGACTCTGGTATTTGCCGCATTTTCCGGCACACGGGGAAATATCTCAAAGCTTCCGAAGGAAAAAATTACAGTTGGATAAAGGAAAGGGTGCAGGGAAGGGATATGAAATCTATTTTATTGATTGGACTGGGAAGATTCGGGAAAAATGTTGCGATCAAGCTGCATGAGTTGAATCACGAGGTGATGGCCATCGACCGGAGAGAAGAACGGGTAGAAGAGGTGCTGCCCTATGTGACCAGTGCCCAGATCGGTGACAGCATGAATGAGGCTTTTCTGAGATCGCTGGGAATCGGAAACTACGATGTGTGTATCGTGGCGATCGGAAATGATTTTCAGAGTTCTCTGGAGACCACTTCTCTGCTGAAAGAGCTGGGCGCGAAAATGGTGGTGTCCAGGGCGGCCCGGGATGTGCAGGCCAAATTCCTTCTGCGCAACGGCGCCGATGAGATCGTGTATCCGGAAAAACAGCTGGCCAACTGGACGGCGATCCGCTACAGCTCCGATCACATTTTTGACTATATTGAGCTGGATAATGACTACGCGATCTTTGAGATCGATGTGCCTGCATCCTGGATCGGAAAAACGGTTGGCGAGATCAATATCCGCCAGAGGTACAGCATCAACATCATGGCCGTCAAGAGAAACGGCAGCATGGAAATGACTATCACGCCGGATACGCGTTTTGTTTCGGCGGATGCTCTGCTAGTGCTGGGAAAGAACAGGGATATACAGAAATGTTTTCACATATAGGCGAATTGGAACAGAGGTGGTATAATGGAAGCGGTTGTACTGATACTGGTGCTGCTCATGATCGGAGGCATCGGATTCTGGGTCGTGAAAAAAATAGATGTTTTTACAGAGATCAGCAGCCAGGAAAAACATATTTCGGAAAACAGAGAGACTGTGATCAGGATCGCCTGTGAAAATCCCATTATGCTTCCCTCCCTTTCCAGCGCACTGGAAAAGACCTCCGGGGATCTGGAGCGGACTTCCTTTTATCTGTACACAGGTTCCAGAGCAGACGTCAGGGAGATGCTGGAAAATGGAAGTACGGATATTGCGCTCCTCATGGAAAAAACGGAGGAGGAGCTGGCAGAAGGAATCGAAAAAAAAGTGAGCTCCTATACGCCGGCTTCCCTGTGGGATCCTTCCACCGGTCTTCAGGTGGAGCCGGTGCGGTCCGGACAGAGGCGGATGTATGTTCTGCTGAATCGAAAATATGCCGGTGAAAAGCAGCGCCTTTTGTTTTCCAGATTCTGACAGGGAGTGGAACATTTGGAAGAAAAATATTCTGCCGCCCGCAATCTGAAGGATATCTTCATCAGTGCGGGCATGATTCTGGCTGCCTCTGTGCTGGGCTACTGTTTCTGGCAGCTGGGACTGAGCGAAGCCAACATTATTATGGCCTATATTTTAGGGGTGCTGATCATCTCTGTAGTCACCAGTCATCAGGTGTACAGTCTGATCGCATCCTTTGTCAGTGTGGTGGTATTTAACTTTCTGTTTACAGAACCGCGTTTTTCACTGTTTGCTTCGGATAAGGATTATCCGGTGACATTCCTGACCATGTTTGTGGCTGCTTTTATGACCGGATCTCTGGCAGCCCGGCTGAAGGAGCAGGCGAAGCAGTCGGCCATGTCCGAGTACCGGACCAAGATCCTGTTTGAGACAAATCAGCTGCTGGAGCGTGTGAAAGAACGGGAAAAGATCATTACAGTGACTGCCACGCAGCTGATGAAGCTGCTGGACAGAGATATGACAGTGTATCTGGTAGAAAAGGAAAAACTGTCAGAACCCGTGTTTTTTGCAGTAGACGGCAGGGAAAGAAGCAGTGAGCCGGCTTCTGAGACAGAACGGCAGGCAGCGCTGTGGACGCTGAAAAATAACCGCTGCGCCGGCGCCGGCACAGATATGTTCCAGGATGCGGATTATCAGTATTTTTCTATACAGACCAATGAAGCGGTATATGGAGTGGTGGGAATCGCTGTCCGGAACAATCCGCTGGATACTTTTGAAAACAGTATTCTCCGGTCCATTCTGGGAGAATGTGCGCTGGCTCTGGAGAATGCGAAAAATGCCAGAGAGAAGGCAGAAGCAGCCCTGATGGCGCAGAAAGAGCAGCTGCGGGCAAATCTGCTTCGCTCTATATCTCATGATCTGCGGACGCCTTTGACTTCGATTTCCGGAAATGCCAGCAATCTGCTGACCAATGGAGAAATGTTTGATGAACAGACGAAGCAGCAGCTGTATTCGGATATTTACGAGGATTCTCTGTGGCTGATCAGTCTGGTGGAAAATATCCTTTCTGTTACCAGGATCGAGGAGGGCAGGCTGCATCTTCATTTGTCCACGGAACTCCTGGATGAGGTGGTGGCGGAGGCCATGCAGCATATCAGCCGGAAAAAGACAGAACACAAGATCATCGTCCGGGCACTGGATGATTTTATTCTTGTAAAGGCAGATGCCAAGCTGGTGATGCAGGTGGTGATCAATATGGTTGATAACGCCATCAAGTACACCCAGAAGGATTCTGTGATCCGGGTGACATTGAAAAAAGACGGAGACAGGGCAATCGTGGAGATAGCGGATGACGGCCCGGGAATCCCGGACGAGGTCAAACCACATGTGTTTGACATGTTTTACAGCGGATCCATGAATTCTGCGGACAGCCGGAGAAGTCTGGGACTGGGGTTGTCGCTGTGCCGTTCGATCGTCACGGCTCACGGGGGGACACTTACTGTCTCGGACAATCATCCCCAAGGAGCAGTTTTTACGTTTTCCCTGCCGCTGGAGGAGGTAAATTTACATGAATAAGACAATGATCCTGGTCGTGGAGGACGACCGTTCCATACAGAACCTGATGACTACGACGCTGAAAGCCCATGATTACCGTTATCTGACTGCCATGAACGGGGAGACGGCCATACTGGAGGCCTCCTCTCACAATCCGGATATCATTCTGCTGGATCTGGGGCTGCCGGACATGGACGGGATCGATATTATCCGGAAAATCAGGACCTGGTCAGATGTGCCGATCATTATTATCAGTGCCAGGAGCGAGGACACAGACAAGATCGAGGCACTGGATGCAGGAGCAGATGATTACCTGACCAAACCGTTTTCTGTGGAAGAACTGCTGGCCCGGCTGCGGGTGACCGAGCGGAGACTGGCCGCCATGCAGGGAAATCAGATGACCGGATCCGTATACCTCAATGGAGGCCTGCGGCTGGATTTCCTGGCAGGCTGTGCCTATCTGGATGAGGAAGAACTGCATCTGACACCCATCGAGTACCGCCTCCTGTGTCTGATGGCAAAAAATACAGGAAAAGTCCTGACCCACACCTATATCACCCAGAAAATATGGGGCCACAGCTGGGAAAACGACGTGGCATCCCTCCGGGTATTTATGGCCACACTGCGCCGGAAGCTGGACAAAAACAGGGATGGGGTGCAGTATATACAGACACATATCGGGGTGGGATACCGGATGGTGAAGGTGGAATAGACAGGTTACAGGTTGCATTTGCATGACGCCGTCTGATGCAGGCATATCCATGCGTGCTGCCTCCGTCCCGGACCTCCACGAAATTTGCCTGCCATTGCAGGACATAAATGTCCTTTCTGGTCAGACAAATTTCGTGGATGTCCGTTTCGAGGTCAGACGCATTGGATATGCCTGTATCAGACGGCTGTTTGCTGGAAGGCGGAGGGCATGGTGCGGGGGGATGCATAAGATCAGGGATATTTTATGTCCTGCTCAGGCAGGCAAATCCCAGGACTGTCCGGGACGGAGGCAGCACGAATGGATAGACCTGAGGCAGACTGCGTCATGTGAATGACAAATATCCTGCTGACAAGTATTGTTTTATGTGGTATTATACAAAAGAGTTCATCAAAAGGCTATGATTGTCGGTATTTATGAATAAAATACCGGGAAGAATAGCTTTCGTAATAGAAATAGAAACAGGAGGACTACGTGACATGAGACGTACAGATACATGGAATACTTACTCGGAGGAGCAGCTCCAGGAGCTGGAGGCTCTGGCGGCAGATTACAGGACGTTTCTTGATCTGGGAAAGACGGAGAGGGAATGCGTGAAGGAGGCTGTGAAGAGAGCGGAGGCGGCAGGTTATGTCAGCCTTGAGCAGGTGCGAAAGGATGGCAGGAAGCTGACTGCCGGGGATAAGGTTTATGCGGTGGGCATGAACAAGATGATCGCGCTGTTTCTGGTCGGCCGGGAGCCGTTGGAGCAGGGTATGAGGATCCTGGGCGCCCACATTGACTCGCCGCGTCTGGATATCAAGCAGAATCCGCTGTATGAGGATACGGGGATGGCTTATCTGGATACTCATTATTATGGAGGCATCAAGAAGTATCAGTGGGTGACGATTCCTCTGGCTCTCCATGGTGTAGTGGTGAAAAAGGACGGAGAGACGGTGGAAATCTGCGTCGGTGAGGATGAGAGTGATCCGGTGGTATTTGTGTCGGATCTGCTGGTCCATCTGGCTGGTGAGCAGATGGAAAAGAAGGCCAGAGTGGTGATCGAAGGGGAGAACCTGGATGTGCTGGTGGGTTCCCGTCCGGTGAAGAAGGCGGATGGAGAAGGTCAGGAGACTTCCAAAACGGCAGAAGGTGAGGAGAAAGAGGATAAGAAGGCAGAAAAAGAGGCGGTGAAAGCCAATATTCTGCAGATCCTGAAGGAAAAATACGACATTGAGGAGGATGATTTCCTGTCTGCTGAGATCGAGGTGGTTCCGGCAGGAAAGGCCAGAGACTGCGGACTGGACCGCAGTATGATCATGGCTTACGGGCAGGATGACCGTGTCTGCGGATATACCTCCCTGATCGCTCAGCTGGAGATGGAGCCCCAGGACAAGACCTGCTGCTGCCTGCTGGTGGACAAAGAGGAGATCGGCAGCGTGGGAGCTACCGGTATGCAGTCCCGGTTCTTTGAGAATATGGTGGCGGAGCTGATGGACTGCATGGGAGAGTACAGTGAGCTGAAGCTGAGAAGAGCCCTGAGCAGCAGCCGGATGCTTTCTTCTGATGTGAGCGCGGCCTATGATCCGCTTTTTGCCGGATGTTTTGAAAAGAAAAATGCGGCATATTTCGGAAAGGGGATCGTGCTGAACAAGTTCACAGGATCCAGAGGAAAGAGCGGAAGCAATGATGCCAACGCTGAGTATGTGGCACGGATCCGCGGTATTTTTGACCATCAGGATGTGGCGTTCCAGACGGCAGAACTGGGCAAAGTCGACGTGGGAGGCGGCGGAACCATCGCTTATATTTCCGCACTTTATGGTATGGAGGTCATTGACAGCGGTGTGGCTGTGCTGAACATGCATGCGCCGATGGAAGTGACCAGTAAGGCAGATGTCTATGAAGCAGTAAAAGCATACAAAGCATTCCTGAAGGAGGCTTAAAAAGGAGGAATAACAAATGAAAGGAACGAAATGGATCCTGGCAGCGGCAGCAGTGGCTGCGCTGGGGATCGGGATGACTGCCGTGGCAGAGGAAGAGGCGGTACAGGTAGGTTCTCTGAAAGGACCGACCTCCATGGGTATCGTTTCTATGATGCAGAAAGCACAGAATGGAGAGACGGATATTCCCTATGAGTTCACCATGGTGACGGCGGCGGATGAGCTTCTGGCCAAGGTGATCAGCGGGGATGTGGATATCGCCATGGTGCCGGCGAATGTGGCTTCTGTCCTGTATAACAAGACAGAAGGAAAGGTCCGTGTGATCGATGTAAATACTCTGGGTGTGCTCTATGTGGCAGAGTCTGGTGAGTCTGTTCAGTCGGTGAAGGATCTGGCCGGAAAGACGATCTATCTGACCGGAAAGGGTACCAGCCCGGATTATGTGCTTCAGTACCTGCTGTCAGAGAACGGTCTTACGACAGAAGACGTGAAGCTGGAGTATAAATCCGAGGCGACAGAGGTTGTATCTGCTCTGGTTCAGGATGAGACGGCCATCGGCCTGCTTCCGCAGCCCTTTGTGACGGTTGCCTGCATGCAGAATGAGAACCTTCGGGTGGCACTGGATCTGACTCAGGAATGGGAAAATGTACAGGGCGAGGGCGGCAGCAGCCTGCTGACCGGAGTGACCATCACACGGGAGGATTTCCTTGCGGAGCATGAGGACGCAGTGCAGGATTTCCTTGCAGAGCATGAGGAATCAGCGGCTTATACCAATGAGCATCCGGAGGAAGCATCAGAGCTGATCGCAGCTCAGGGAATCATTGAAAAGGCACCGGTTGCCCAGAAAGCGATCCCGTATTGTAATATTACCTGTGTGGCGGGAGATGAGATGAAGACAGCAGTGGAAGGATATCTTCAGGTACTGTATGATCTGGATGCGTCTTCCGTAGGCGGAGCACTTCCGGCAGAGGACTTTTACTATCTGCCGCAGTAGAGATGAAAAAGACATATTTCAGACGTATTGCGATCCTTCTGATCTGGCTTGTGCTCTGGCAGCTGGCATCTGCTGCGATTCGTAATAAGATCATATTTGTGGGGCCCTGGGAGACAGCCTGTGCGCTGGTTTCCCAGGTACATACAACTGAATTCTGGAGGACGATCCTGTCCTCCTTTTTGCGAATCGCGGGAGGATTTCTGGCGGCGTTCCTGGCGGGGATCCTGGCGGCAGCTCTGGCGGGACGGTATGCGCTTCTGAAAGAGTTTCTGGAGCCGCCGGTGGCGCTGCTGCAGTCTGTGCCGGTGGCATCCTTCGTAATCCTGGCTCTGATCTGGATCGGCTCGGAAAATTTGTCCGTGCTGATTACTTTACTGGTGGTATTTCCCGTGATATACCGCAATGTGCTGGAAGGAATCAGTCAGACAGATCCGAAGATGCTGGAGATGGCTCGGGTATTCAGGATGAAGAGCCGAAACAGGCTCTGGTATATTTACCGGCCGGCCCTGATGCCGTATCTGCTGGCGGGCAGCCGGATCTCTCTTGGCATGGCCTGGAAATCCGGTGTGGCAGCCGAGGTGATCGGAGTGCCGGACTGCTCCATCGGAGAAAAGCTGTACATGGCCAAGATCTATCTGAGTACGGCAGAGCTGTTTGCCTGGACCTTTGTCATCATCGCAGTCAGCCGTCTGTTTGAATGGCTGTTTCTCTCAGGACTCGGGCTGCTGTCCCGGGATCTGGGGCAGAGATCCGGTACTGATCCGGGAAAGAAAGATAGGGCAGACGGAAAAAACGGATACTCCGAAAGGAGAAGAATTTCTCCTGGATGGAAAGTGAAAACAGCGGACAAAGCAGGGCAGCCGGTTCATATCGGGCATATTCAGAAATCCTACAGGGACAATCCGGTACTGACAGGAGAAAGTCTGGTACTGGAACCGGGAGGAAAGTACTGTCTTATGGGTCCCTCCGGCCAGGGAAAGACCACGCTGCTGAGACTGATGATGGGATTGGAGGATCCGGATGGAGGACAGATCACAGGCATAACGGAAAATAGAATCAGCACTGTATTTCAGGAGGACAGATTGTGTGAATATCTGGACAGTGTGGATAATTGCCGGATCGTCTGTGGAAAACAGGGATTTTCTGCGGATCCTGAAAGCCTGTGCCGGGCGCTGCTGGGAGAGGAGGCAGTCCATCGCCCTGTCCGGGAGCTGAGCGGCGGCATGAAGCGCAGAGCAGCCATTGCCCGGGCCCTGGCTGTCCGGTCAGATCTGATCCTGATGGATGAGCCATTCACAGGTCTGGATGAAGATACAAAGAGACGAGTCATAGGCATTGTGAGCAGTCATCTTCGGGGAAGGACGCTTCTGGTGGTGACACACCAGAGGGAGGATGCAGAGCTGCTGGAGGCACAGGTGCTGCAGCTGAAGAGAACAGACATAATCATACATAATTAAAATATGGAGGACAATCATGGAAAAATCAAAGGTTTATTTTACGGATCTCAGAACAAAGGACGGAGACAATCTTCTGACGAAGCTGCAGAGATTGATCAGGAAGGCCGGAATCGGAAACATTGATTTTGAGAATCATTTTGCAGCGATCAAGATGCATTTCGGGGAGCCGGGCAATCTGGCATTTTTACGTCCGAATTATGCAAAGGCAGTGGCAGATGTGGTGAAAGAACTGGGGGGCAAGCCGTTCCTGACAGATTGTAATACCCTGTATGTGGGCGGCAGAAAGAACGCTCTGGATCATCTGGATTCTGCTTATGGCAATGGATTTGTACCGTATACGACCGGATGCCAGGTGTTGATCGCGGATGGCCTGAAGGGAACGGATGAAGCTCTGGTGCCGGTGGAAGGCGGAGAGTATGTGAAGGAAGCCAAGATCGGCCGTGCAGTCATGGATGCGGATATTTTTATTTCTCTGACTCATTTCAAGGGACATGAGGCGACCGGATTTGGCGGTACCCTGAAAAATATCGGAATGGGATGCGGATCCCGTGCAGGAAAGATGGAGATGCACAGTGCCGGCAAGCCCC
>JAQXWO010000119.1 GCA_029225485.1 Lachnospiraceae bacterium | reverse complement strand
ATGGAAGCTCCCGTCATTATCTGCAAAGGAGGGAATCTGACATGGCAAAGCAGTATGAGACTGTCATCGGACTGGAGGTCCATGTAGAGCTTGCGACAAAAACAAAAATATTCTGCGGCTGTTCCACCGCTTTTGGCGGGGCGCCAAATACCCATACCTGCCCGGTCTGCACCGGCATGCCGGGATCCCTGCCTGTGCTGAATAAGAAAGTAGTGGAGCTGGCCATGGCAGTAGGACTTGCCACCAACTGCAAGATCCACCAGTACTGTAAGTTTGACCGGAAAAATTATTTTTATCCGGACAATCCTCAGAACTATCAGATCTCTCAGCTCTATCTGCCTATCTGCTACGACGGAGGGATCGAAATCGAGACGTCGGCCGGAAAGAAGACCATCGGGATCCACGAGATCCATATGGAGGAGGATGCCGGAAAGCTGGTACATGACGAGTGGGGAAACTGTTCTCTCGTAGATTATAACCGAAGCGGTGTACCGCTGATCGAGATCGTATCTGAGCCGGATATGAGAAGCGCGGATGAAGTGATCGCCTATCTGGATAAGCTGCGTCTGATCATCCAGTATCTGGGTGCCTCTGACTGCAAATTGCAGGAAGGCTCCATGCGTGCCGACGTGAACCTGTCTGTCCGCGAAGTCGGAGCAGAGAAATTCGGCACTAGGACAGAGATGAAGAACCTGAATTCCTTCAAGGCTATTGCCCGTGCCATCGAAGGAGAACGGCAGCGTCAGATCGAGCTTCTGGAAGAGGGCAGAAAAGTAATTCAGGAGACACGCCGCTGGGATGACAATAAAGAAGCTTCCCATCCGATGCGTTCCAAGGAAGATGCCCAGGACTACCGTTACTTCCCGGATCCGGACCTTGTGCCGGTGATCATCAGTGACGAGTGGCTGCAGGAGATCCGTGACCGTCAGCCGGAGCTCCGTACGGAGAAGCTGGCACGATACAAGGCTGAATTCGATATCCCCGATTATGATGCTCAGATCCTGACAGGATCCAAACAGATGGCAGATATTTTCGAGGAGACCACTGCAATCTGCCACAAACCCAAGAAAGTATCCAACTGGCTGATGGGCGAGACCCTCCGGCTGCTGAAAGAAGACGGGAAAGAGCCGGAAGATCTGGATTTCTCTCCGGAGCATCTGGCGAAGCTGATAGAACTGACCGAAGCCGGAACCGTCAACCAGACCGTGGCCAAGGAAGTATTTGAAAAAGTATTCCGGGAGGATATTGATCCCGGGAAGTATGTGGAAGAACATGGACTGAAGACAGTAAATGATGAAGGGGAACTTCGTAAAGTCGTAGAGGATGTCATTGCTGCAAACCCGCAGTCTGTCAGCGATTACAGGGGAGGAAAAGAAAAAGCCCTGGGCTTCCTGGTAGGACAGACCATGAAGGCCATGAAAGGAAAGGCAAATCCGGGAGCGGTGAATCAGATACTGAAGGAACTGCTGGGATAGATTATTGCTTAAATAAAGGAAATGTAATAAAACATGTAAATGTCGTAATCATGAATGGTTACGACATTTTTTACAGAGTGAAAAGAATATATCGAGTTCCATTTTTATTTGGAACGTGTTATGATATAAAATATCACTGTAAAGATAGCTTTGTTAAAATAAGGTATTGATTATGAATGAAAATTATTTTGAGGCAGCGGTCAGACATTGGGTAGATGGAAAGATTTTAGAAGAAAATGGTGAATATGATAATGCAGTCTGCATGCAGGGCTTTGCAGCAGAATGCGCTATGAAGAAAATATTGTCAGCGGGTTTTTCAGATGGGGAGGTAAGAAGGTACAGCCATCAAGGAGAGACTTTGCTGCAGGATATGACTATGATGATGACAAATGACAATGAGCTGCTTTCCATTTTGGATCCTGCATGTGGACTGAGACTTTCAGATATCAGTTTGCCGCAGATACTGTTTAAAGAACATCCAGAGAGGAGATACTATCCGGATGGGAAATATGGGCAGGAAGAAGCAAGACAATGCAGAGAAGCTGTGGCGGAAAATGGGACAAAGGTGGTTACCTTTTATTCATTTAAAGGAGGCATGGGGAGAACCACTGCTTTGGCGGGAGTGGCACTTTCTTTGGTGAAACAAGGTTATGATATTATGATGGTGGATACAGATATTGAAGCACCGGGATTGTCTACTTTGTTTTTTGACGAGGATGTTGTCCAGAGGGGGGTTTTGGATTTTTTGCTTGAGTATCCACTCATACCGGAAAGAGAGATAAGTGAGTATGTTCTGGATATTACAGATGCCTCATTGCTGAATGAAGAAGATGGGCGTTTGTTTTTATTACCGGCAGGAAAAGTAGATGAAAATTACCTTCAAAAACTGGCACGTATTGATTATCAGGATAATAGAGAAGGCTACCTGGAAGATATTTTGAAACGACTGCTCAATAAAATCCAGGCATATTATCATGTAGACTATATTTTGATTGATGCACGAGCCGGTTTTCATGATATGGGCGGAATCGTTGTTTCCCATATCCCCCATGGAGCTGTTTTATTTGGAAATAACAGTAGACAGTCATGGGATGGCATCACACAGATATTAAGAACGTTGGCTGAAAGTCATGTGGCTGATTGGCCATTAATGTTGGTAGATGCTATGTGCGAAAGTCCCACATCTTCAAATTATGCGTCTCAAAAAGAGCAGTTTATTCAAAAAGCGTATACAACATGTGTTGATAACTTTTATGATAACAGTTCTCCGATGCCAGGTATTGAAGCTGAGGGAGTGGTTCACTCACCAGAATTTATTTCGTTCAATTATTCATTATTGAATGGTATAAAACTGTTTTCCTCGGGAAGCCAGGAACAAGATGATATTGTACAGGCATACAAAGAGATACTGACAGGAAGCAGCTATAGAAAAATTGCAGACAGAATCAAGGAATGGTTTGGAGAGGATTAGAGATGGAATGTTGGGATAAATATGAAATATTACAGTGTATAGCAAACTGTGTTCCAGAAAATGCATCTGGTGAAGATGAAGAAAATTTATTGCAGAATTTCCTGCCATTGCGCAGTTACAGTAAACTTGCTGACAATAAAACCTTTCTGGTAACAGGCGGACGAGGGGCGGGAAAGTCAGAACTGTTCCGTATTCTGACTTCTTGTGAGGGGTTAAATCATATCCTTGGTGAGAATGATAAAAAACGATATACAGATTTGAAAGAGTCTGTGTTTATAATCGGTTATATTGCAACAGGAGAAGAATCCAGAAAATTTCCGGCTCCAAACATATGCACTAAGTGGATAAAAGGGAAGACAATGTTAATGGAGAAGAAAGAGTTTCTTGAATATTTGGATCCTTCATGTTGGTTCAGGGAAAAAAGAAGTGAACTTCCGGGGAATAATAAAGAAGAAATATCATAGAAGAGTAGTTTTTGCGTTTATGAGGTACGGATATGAATAGAAATTTAATAAGGGGTTTTGTGTGTCTTTGGCTGCTGGGCGGCCTGCTTCAGGTGACGGGATGTTCCCGGAGTGTGATTAATTATCAGATTGCAGAGAGCATCGGCACGGTGGGAATGTATGATAATAATGAGCCGGTGGAGTCTCCGCAGATGAAGATGGAGCGGGAACAGGCGGAATCGGAAGCGGCCATTGAAGCGGCCATGGTGGAGACGCTGGATCAGGCAGATACACTGGCGAAGGGATATCAGTATGAGGAGGCGATCGCATTCCTGCAGAATGCGGATATTGACCAGGAAGATGAGCGTGTGCAGACTGCCATTGCCGGATACCAGACAAAAATGGAACAGCTGTATGAGTATGAGGGGAATATCCCGCATCTGAGCTTTCCGAATCTGATCGTTGATACAGAACTGGCTTTCGACGGGGATGGAAATGCCAGTACTTATGACGGAGTGATGATCACTCTGTCAGAGTTTGAAAAAATTCTGCAGGAGCTTTACAACAGCGGTTATTTTCTGATCGATATCCATTCTCTGGCAGAAGAGACTGTAAATGAGTCTGGACAGACCGTGCTGACATCCAGAAATCCGGTGATTCCGGAAGGGAAAAAGCCGATGGTGCTGTCGATCGACAATCTCAATTACGGACAGATCAAAAATGGGGACGGGATCGCTACCAGGCTGACGCTGGATCAGAATGGGGAGGTCAAAGCAGTCTATACGGACAACGGCGGTCATGATGTGACCGGAGATTATGATGTGGTACCGGTGCTGGAAGCCTTTATTGCGGAACATCCGGATTTTTCATTCCAGGGAGCACGGGGTATTATCGGTCTGTCCGGAAAGTACGGAGCTTTTGGATATCAGGTGGAAGAAGACGATGATGTCGCTGATTATTCGGATAACCGGAAGCAGGTGAAAGCGATTGCGGCTGCTCTGGTGGAGGACGGCTGGACACTGGCCTGTGAGAGCTATTCCTATGATAAATTGAATGAGTATTCCTTTGATTCCTTAAAAGAAGATATCACCCACTGGGAGAATACCATCGGGGAGCTGACCGGTCCGGTGGATACGCTGATCTTCCCTTATGGTTCGGAGGTGGATTATGCCAGTGAGAAGCTTTCCTGGCTGACTGGTGAAGGATTTGAGTATTTTATCGGATTGTGGCCTTCGGATGATTATCGGGAAGTTCAGGATGAATATATGCGTCAGACGAGACGCATGGTAAACGGCTATATGCTGAAGAACAGTCCGAATCTGTTCAGTACATTTTTCAGTGTGTCGGGAATACTGGACGAAGAGAGACCGTAAAAGTCAGAGCGTATTCAAAGGACGCCGTCT
>JAQXWO010000118.1 GCA_029225485.1 Lachnospiraceae bacterium | reverse complement strand
GCTTTTTCGCAGCTTTCCCGTGAGGAACGATTGATTCTTTCCATGAATCCGTTTGCCGGATATTCCAGCCAGGAGATCGGCGATGTGCTGGGCATGAATCCGAATACGGTCCGCTCCAGACAGAGCCGCGCTCTGAAAAAGATGCAGGAAAAGCTTTCCTGATCTGCCTGCTCATTTATTTACAGGATCACTCACCCGAAAGGAGTTATTGATTATGGATGAAAAGAAATTGCTTGATTTATTAAAAAATTCCGCTTCTGATTTGAATCCGCCGGAATCCCTTAGTCCGGAGGCCATGGAAGCAAAACTGCTGCGCATGCAGGCAGAAAAGCCAAAAAATACAGCTTCTGACGCTGACGAAAAAGGCTCCGATTCTGATTTGGCAGACATTGCATCCCAAAAATCTCATTTCCAAAAGAACAGGAAACGGTTTTATTTTACCCGCTTTGCAGCGACGGCAGCTGTTGTCGTTCTATGTCTGTTCGTTGTCCTGCAGACAGAGCAGCTGCAGAAAGCCAACCAAAAGCTTGAAGCTCAGAAAGAATTCATTTCTACTGAAATTCAGACAGAATACGCAGCAGAAAATCTCTCAGATGAGATGGCTTCCAGCACAAGCAACACTCAGCAGGCTGCCACCAATGACACAACTTCCAGTACACAGCAGGCTGCCGCAAACGACACGGTTTCCAGCACAGGCAGTGCACAATCATCTTCCCTGGAAGGCAAAGTGACTGACGACAACGTTACATCTGGTACTTCCGCAGAACATGCGGCAGATACAGCCTCAGAAGCTCCGTCCTACTCCGCGGTCCAGCCCGCTTCCAGCTATGAGGAAGTCTATGAAGCGCTTCGTGAGCAGTTCTATTATGAGGAAGATGACTTTTATCCCGCTCTGGGTGCCAAAGATGCGGTTGTATATGAGGCAGGAGAAATCGCCGCTCAGGACGATATAGCTGTCGAGGACTCGGCCAATGTCACAGGATCCGCCAACATGGAGCTGGCTGATTTCGGAACTGCAGACGCATCTGCCGATTACTCCACCACCAATATCCAGGAACAGGGCGTAGATGAAGCGGATATCGTAAAGACCGACGGCAATTATATTTATATTCTGCGCCAGAACGGAACGATCTCGATCGTAAAAGCAGATCCACAGCACCCGGAGACCGTCAGCGTGATCTCCCCTGCAGACACTTTCATCGGCTCTGTACGGGAGCTGTATCTGGACGGGGATACTCTGAGCATCATTGCTGACCGCGTTGATTCTTCCCTGGAGCAGGACGGCGACACGTATTATACTTCCAGCACCAGTCAGACCGCTCTGTACACGTATGATATTTCTGACCGTTCTGCCCCGCAGCTGACCGGTACAGTGATTCAGGACGGCTATTATGAGACTTCCCGCAAGATGGGAAATTATATTTATCTGTTTACCTCCTGGTACCCGGAGCTTGGTGCCACATATGAAGAAAGTGATATTATTCCAAAAGTGAATGACAGCAGTCTGGAGGCCTCAGACTTCTATCTTCCGGAATATCCGGGCAGCTCTGCCTATCTGTTGATTTCCTCTGTAGATGTACGGTGTCCGGAGGAAATCCTTGACAAAAAGGCGCTTGTTTCCGGCGTTTCCAATTTCTATGTAAGCACGGAAAATATTTACATTGCAAACGAGAATTATACCGAAAGCACTACGATCACAGAGCTCACAAAGTTTTCCTGCAAAGAGGGTGTCATCACCGGACTGGCGGCAGGGTCCGTAAAGGGATATCTGAATAATTCATTTTCCATGAATGAATATCAGGGCTATCTGAGAGTCGTCTCCACCTGTTACGATGACAACTGGGAAGAACAGAATGCGCTGTATATTCTCGATGATACCCTGAATCTTACGGGAAGTATCGAGCATCTTGCCGAAGGTGAGACCATCCGCTCCGCACGTTTCTTCGGAGATACCGGGTATTTCGTCACCTTCCGGCAGACAGATCCTCTCTTTTCTGCAGATCTGTCTGATCCGGCCAACCCGAAGATCCTCGGCGAACTCAAGGTCAGCGGTTTTTCCTCCTATCTGCACTTTTACGGCGAGAATCTGCTGCTGGGTATGGGATACGAAGCAAATGAAACCACCGGAGAAATCTACGGCGTCAAGCTTTCCATGTTCGACATCTCTGATCCCACCGATGTGAAAGAACTGCACCGCATCGTAATTCCGGATGTGACCTGGTGCCCGTCGCTGGACAATTACAGATCGATTCTGATCGATCCAGCGAAAAATCTGTTCGGCTTTTTCTGCGGTGACCGCTATCTTGTCTTCTCCTATGAGAAAGAAAACGGATTTTCCAGTGAACTGGTCTATGACCTGATGGAAGATGCCATTGTGCAGCAGACCGGCAGCAGCACGCAGGAAAGCGCAGGAACTGAACTTGACGGAAACAGTTCCACAGACGCCGACACAGGCCTGGAGACTTCTGAAACCTCTGAGGAAGATGCTCTGATCGACGATATCTCTGCATCCAGCAGTTTCTGGAATTCCTCCATGAACTGCTACAGCACAAGAGGTCTGTACATTCAGGATACCTTCTATCTGGCAGGCGATTCTTCCGTGGTTGCCTTTGATATGACAGATGATTTCCAGAAAATCGGTACTCTCACACTGGAACGGAGTGAACAGTAACGAGCATTCTGCTGCGCTGAAATGAGTTTCCGGAATCTCTGTGTCATCCACACTAAATGTTGCTCTCATTCGGGCAGTCGTAAAAACACAGGCGTATCACGCTGCTGTCAAAAATGCAGATCAGCGAAACACGCAGTTATTCATCATAAACGATACAACCAGAAACGCAGCGAAACGATACACAAAAAGAGGGTTGCACATCCTACGGGACGTGTTTCCCTCTTCTTTCTTCATCTTTTTTTATTGCTCACGCTCATGAACAATAACGCAGAATATTTTTTTCGAGTATGTATGGTAAAAACCCAGACATGGCAAGCTGAATCAAAGCGCTTCCCGGTTCATCCAGTCCCAGACATCCTGATAAACCTCTTCCCGGTTCTTTTCATTCAGGATCTCATGGCGGTCTTCCGGATAAATCTTACATTCAATACGTTCCATTCCCATATTTTTAAAGGAAACTGCTGCTTTCTCTACCCCTTTTCCAAAATCTCCCACCGGATCCTGCCCTCCTGCGATAAACAGCACCGGAAGGCTGCGGGGCATCCGGTCCAGATACTCCGGCTCGTGGAGCTTCCGCATGCCGAGAAACATATTGTAATAACCGTTCACCGTAAAAGGGAATCCGCATTTCGGATCACTGACATATGCATCTACCGTTGCTTCATCGCTGCAGATCCAGTCTGAATCTGTGCGGTTCGGACGGAATCTCTGATTGTAACTGCCAAAGGTAATCCATTGCAGCAGCCGGCTCCTGTGATGCCATCCGAAAAATTCTGCCTCGATCCGGGCAATTACCATACCTGCCAGCACCGCGGCCTTCGGCTGAAACCCGGTACCGCAGATCACAGCTCCATCCAGCCCTTCTCCAAAACAGCAAAGATACTGGCGTACCAGAAAGGATCCCATACTATGGCCAAACAGAATATACGGAACTTCCGGATAATCTGTTTTTGTCCTCCTGTACACGCCCCGGATATCCCGCAGCACTGCCGTATTTCCCTTCCGATCAGCAAAATATCCACAGTCCTTTTCGGAAGAAACCGAACCTCCGTGTCCCAGATGATCATGCCCGGTCACCAGCACACCCTGTTCTCCGAGATACCTTGCGAAGTCACGATAACGTTCTATGTACTCAGACATTCCATGGCAGATCTGAAGCACTGCCCGGATCTGTCCCTCCGGAATCCATCGCACTCCGTGAATCATCGATTTTCCATCATGAGACCGAAAACTGAATTGCTCTTCTCTTACCATAGCGTCATCTCCTCTTCCATTTCTATCCTCTCCCAATTTACAGCTGTTCTCCTGAAAATGCATCTGCCAGAGCTGCAAACTGCTCCAGTGTCAGTGCCTCTCCCCGTACATTTTCTGACAGTCCTGCTCTCCCCAGCGCTTCCAGAATCTCCTCTTTCGTATAGGAGAGCTCCGGAGAGTTTTTCAGTCCATTCACCAGCGTTTTTCTGCGCTGATTGAAGGAAGCACGGATCAGGCGGAACATCAGTTTCTCATCCTGCACCTCCACAGGCGGCTTTTCATACCGGGTGAGACGAATGACTGCGCTTCCCACATTCGGCCGCGGCATAAAGCAGTTGGGCGGAACGTTTGCCGCCAGATAAGGACTGGCATAATACTGTACCGCCAGAGAGAGGGCCCCGTAGTCTTTCGTCCCCGGTCCCGCCTGCATCCGCATGGCCACTTCCTTCTGTACCATGACCGTCACACTGGCCAGCGGCACACCGCTCTCAAAAAGTCCCATAATGATCGGAGTGGTAATATAATATGGCAGATTTGCCACCACCTTGATGGGACGTCCGCCGTTCTTTTCCTGTGCCAGTGCTGCAATGTCCACCTTCAGCACATCTTCATTGATGACTGTGACATTATCATACTCAGCCAGCGTCTCCTGCAGGATCGGAATCAGATTCCGGTCGATCTCCACTGCAGTGACTTCCCGCGCCGCCTCTGCCAGATACTGTGTCATGGTACCGATTCCCGGTCCGATCTCCAGCACAAAATCATCCTTCGTAATCTCTGCTGCTGCAATAATTTTGTCCAGCACCCGTGGATCGATCAAAAAATTCTGACCAAACTTTTTCTGAAAATCAAATCCATATTTTTTGATAATTTCTATTGTCCTCTGTGGATTCGATAATTTTTCCATATATCAGGGGGTCTCCTTCTCTTCTATCTTTCACCAAATAATCTTACTGCATTCTCAAACGTAATCTCTTCTACCTTTTCCGGCTCCATCTCCCGGATCCGGGCGATCTCCTCCACCACCTTCGGCAGATACAGAGAGGAGTTGCGTTTCCCGCGATGGGGAACAGGCGCCAGATACGGGCAGTCTGTCTCCAGAAGAATCCTCTCCATGGGAACCGCTGCCACTACTTCTTTCACTACCCGGGCATTTTTAAAAGTCACAACTCCGCCGATTCCGATATAATATCCCAGTTTCACATATTCTCTAGCCATCTCCACGGAAGAGGAAAAACAGTGGATCACACCTCCTGTCGTCCCTGCGTGCTCCGTCTTCATAATGTCGAACGTATCCCGGGCCGCGTCACGGCTGTGGATGCTCACCGGCAGTCCCGTTTCCCGGGCCATGGCAAGCTGTGCCCGAAACCACTTTTTCTGCACCTCATGGGATTCCTTATCCCAGTAATAATCCAGACCGATCTCGCCTACGGCCAGTGTCTTTTCCTTCCGGCACAGATCATACATCCACTGCATCTTATCGTCATCCAGTTCCCCCACATGATCCGGATGCACACCGGCTCCGGCATAAACAAAGGGATAGCGGGCTGCCAGATCCTGACTGGCCTGTACTCCCCCCAGGCTGGCTCCCACATTCAGGATCCTGGTGATTCCGGCTGACTCCATGGAAGAGAGGAGCGTGTCGCGATCCTCGTCAAAGGCTTCATCGTCATAATGGGCGTGTGTATCAAATATCATAAAAGTCTCCTGTCTTTCTGTGGTTTCCTCTCCGGACGTTCGCGCATCAGGCCACAGACCGCCTTCTTACGAAGGCTCTTCGCTGCTTCGCAGCTCCGTCTGTGGCTGGATGGGCGTCCCGCCCATCCAGCAAAATAAAAATTCAGCCCTCCGCAGACTAGTCTGCTCGGTCTGCTTTTTTATTTTGCTGATGCGCTGAACTGGTGGTCAAAATTGTGTATATACAAATTTAGGGGCGGTGGAGAGGTTGGCCAGCATGAAGTACAGAAACAGTACCATCATCAGAAGGTAAAATCCTGCGGTGCGGCCCCAGAAGGCCAGTCTGGGATGTTTCTGCTCCAGATCGTTCATGGTTTCCAGCCATCCTTTCCAGTTCAGCACTGGCTTCGCAGCTGCTGATTTTCCGGATGCTGAGTTTTGCTGCTCTGTTTTAGTCTTCACAGTAGAATCTGTAGATGCTTTCATTCACCATCACCCATCCCTTCTTGCCCAGATGCACACGGTCTTCAAAGAAATATTTTGTATACTCCTGATCTGCAAAATCCTCCACCCGGACGTGATATTCCTCAGCTGCTTTCCGTATTTTTTCGTAGTACCCCTGTCTTGCCTCTTTAGGAAAACCTGTATAATCGTAGTAATACCCGTTTACCGGAATGAGGACCAGCATGGGCTCTATCTCCAGCTCCCGGCAGACCTGCAGAAAGCAGCGCAGATCATCATATTCCGGGGAATTCTGGTAGCCGGTGACCGCGTCGCTGTTCATGCCCTTTTTCTGGGGGAGATACGGCTCCAGCTTCTGGTATTTGTCCGGGTCCATGTAGAACTGATTCTGATTCTCCCGGTCGCCTTCCGCCTGTGCCTGATCCAGCAGAGCTTCCCAGTCCGGCTCAGTATTTTCCTGTGCCACACCTTCCCCGGTACGGATTCCGCTCTGCAGTTCTTTTACAGTCAGGCTGAAACGGTCTTTTTCCTCGAGAAACGCATACCATGCAGAATCAAAAAACTTCTCTGCAAAGCTTCCCTGATCCTCCAGCAGAATTTCCTCATGCTGCAGGATCCTGTCTCTCGTCTTTGTGTCAGCCGAAAGGAGCTGATGCGCCCGCTCCCGGATATAATCTCTGGTCTCACTGCTCAGCTTCTCATTTTCCAGCATTCCATCATACAGTGTCTCCGAAAAGCGGGAGGAAAATGCCTGATCTACCACACCGGTCTTCCGAAACCACTGCGGGGAAAGAAACAGCACCGCCTTGCGCTCCTGCAGCGCCGGTTCGATCGCTGCCAGCGTAATGGCATGACTCAATGACTGATAATATCCGGCCCCGATCAGCATGGGATTAAAACTGGTATCCGCAAATACCTGTGCCGGATGATACGGGGTATCTGTACCGTGCTGAAACTCCGAGGAACCGAATACGGGGATGCTGCACTCATTCAGATTCGCCATCAGCCCGCTGCGGTTTCTGGATTTGTCATCCTCACTCCAGGTGGAAAACTGAGGATTATTCAGATTTTCCCGACCGCTGATCAGAAAATGGCATCCCGTCACGGTAACGATAAAAAGAAGCAGTGCCGTCAAAAACGCTTTTATGTTTTTCACGCTCAGATCCTCGATTCTACCAGTTCCAGGATCTTCTCAGGTGTATTGATATCTTCACGCTCTACCTCTGACGGGGAGATCACAATATCAAACTGATCCTCCAGTTCCACAAGAAATTCTGCAAATCCAAGAGAATCCATCAGGCCGGACTCAAACAGTTCCGTCTCCAGATCATCCTTGACACACTCATCCTCACAAATCTCTGCCAGTACATTCAAAATATCTTCTCTCATTTTATGATTTCCTTTCTTATCTGTTCAGAATCATACAATATTGATTCAGATCTGAACAGTTACTCTTTTTTAGTATTTCATCCATCAGTATCCCGTGTCGTTTTATGCCGGTACGATTTTTCCCGAGAACAGCAGGAAGCCAAACATCACAAGCTGCATCGTCACCGCCCAGGACAGCACCTGATACCAGGTCTTATTTTTATTCTTTTTGTAAAATCCGGACTTTTTCTGGTAAACCTCCGTGCCTGCCAGCAAAGCGCCGTGATACAGCCCGTACAATATGTAGGCCGGGCAGATTCCATGCCACAGTCCCATGATCCCCATATTGATAAAAAATCCCGCGCAGGCGCGCTGCAGGCGGTTTTTAAACCATTTCTTTTTCGCGCTGTACATGATAAACCGGGTAAAGATAAAATCCCGGAACCAGTGTGACAGTGTGATATGCCAGCGATCCCAGAAGTCCCGGATATCCTTCGCCAGAAACGGCGCCCGGAAATTGTCCGGTGTCTCGATTCCCAGAATATAGGAAGATCCCACCGCCATCAGAGAATATCCTGCAAAATCAAAAAACAGGTAGATCCCGTAGGCGTACGCATAGGGAATCAGCAGATACCAGTGGCTTTCCCCTTCCAGATATCCCATCACCTGATAGGCACCGGCCGCAAGTACCATTTTATAAACGGCGCCCAGCAGCAGTTTCCAGATGCCTCTGGAGCAGAGCTCCATATATTCGTTCCGGGGCAGTACCCGGTCCCAGTCTGCCAGGAAACGTCTGCTGCGGTCGATGGGGCCTGAGCTGACGCTGGGAAAAAACAGCAGAAAGGCCGCAAATTCCGCTACTTTGATCTCCTTGATGACACCATCGTACATCTCTATGATAATCTGTACGACACGAAACGTCAAATACGAAATTCCCGTAAATCCAAAGAGATCCATGTGTACCAGCGGTGTCACTTTGCATAAAATCAGCGGAAGCAGAGATGCCAGCACAAAAAGATGATATACTCCTTCTTTTCTTCCGTCCCGTGCTCTCAGCTTTTCATATCCTTTCACCAGCAGCAGCGACCAAAGACAGAAAATGATCAGATAGATCGTCTGCGCTGTCTTGCCGCCAAATACAAAAACCAAAAACAGAACCGATACCGCCAGCGTATACCAGCGCAGCGATTTTTCCATATATCCTGCCACAGCTGCGATCAGAAGCACGAGCACCAGGCAGAAGAAAAAGGGCATTCCCTCAAAATAGCTCATGCTTTCTTTCCTCCCAGCAGCTTGCGGTCCGCTTTTCCATTGTTGGTCATGGGCATTTGATTCAGAAACACAAATTTTTTCGGAATCATATAGGAAGGCAGAAATGCCGCCAGACATTCCTTCAGACGAGCCGACATGACTTTTTCATCCTCGGGTATGTATCCGCCTCCGGACTGTTTTTCCGACACAGCCCCGCTTTGCAGATCGCCAGTCCCGGGAGAGCTGAACTGCTTTTCCTGGACAACTGCACTTTCCGCTGTCTGCAGACCAATCCCGCAGTCCTCCTGCAGCTTCCGGGCATGTTCATTCAGCACCACATACGCCGTCAGGCTGGATACCTTGCCGCCTCTCTGATTGGGAATCACCACCGCATGGCTGATCTGTGGCAGCCTGCGGATATTATTTTCAATATCCTCCAGCTCGATCCGGTAACCATGCAGCTTGATCTGAAGGTCGATCCTGCCGCAGTAATACAGCATCCCGTCTCTCAGATACCCTTCGTCGCCGGTATGATACGCCCGACTCTCTCCAACGGTAAAAAAGGCCTTCTTCGTCAGCTCCTCCTGTCGATAGTATCCGGTACTGACCGTATCTCCGATAATGATGATCTCACCCTTTTCCCCTTCAGGCACACTCTTTCCATCTGTATCATGGATCTCGATCCTGGTGCCCGGTTTCGTCCGCCCCACCGGCAGCGCATGATCTGCAGCGGCCAGCTCCGGCGTCACGAGCACATCCGTCACAGCTACCGTAGATTCCGTCGGACCATAGGTGTTGACTACCACCGCACCCGGAAACCTCTCCTGCAGCTTCCGCGCTGTCCGGTTGCCCAGAGTCTCTCCGCAGAACAGAAATACCTGCAGTCCAGGAAGCAGCTTCTGATCAAATTTCGGATCAGAAAGGCACACATCCGCAAAGGAAGGCGTAGATACCCATACATTAGCCTCCGATACCTCCAGTGATTCCAGAAGTCTGCCGTAATCTGCCTGTACCTGCTTCTCCAGACAGAACAGCGTGCCTCCACAGGCAAGACACGTATACAGATCCATCACGGAAAGATCAAAGGAAAAAGGAGCCTGATTCAGAAATACCTGACCTGCCTTCTGTTCCGGGGAAGTCCCCAGTCCCACTGACCAGTCCAGATAATGTCCCAGACAGTCTGCCGTGATCTGCACTCCCTTGGGAGTCCCTGTGCTGCCTGAGGTAAAAATAATATAGTATGTCTCGTCACTCTTCACCCACTGATCTGCTCCCGGCGCCTCCAGATCTTCTCTCTGAAAAATCTCCTCCAGATCCCGGCAGCCGATGATCCGCTTGCCGCAGGCCGTCTCCTGATCTGCTGCGAACTGCAAAGTCTCTGTTGTCAGCACGATACCCGAGGGCAGCGCCTCCAGTATCATCTTTACCCGCTCATCCGGCACAGAAATATCAATGGGACAGTATGCCCGCCCGGATTTCACACAGGCCAGAAAGCACACCAGCATCCAGGGATTTTTATGACCGTAGACCGCAACCGGCGCCTTGTCCTGCTCCACTGCCGCGATCCATGCTGCCAGCCGGTCCGACCAGGTCCAGAGCTGCTGCCACGTCAGTCTGCGGCTGCCGCAGATCATCACCGTACGCTCCGGTGTCAGATACGCGTGCTCTCGTATTTTTTCCAGTATATTCAAAGAATCACCTCTTCTGTCTTCATATTTACATGATTAAAATGATGCCAGAAGCACAAAATCCTGTGCTCTGAACATGATAATAATTAGGTTAACACTCATACATAAATAGTGCAACCATATTTCGACAAATTTAAGAAGTAACTCCGTTATTGTTATGGGCCACGCTGTCTGCCTCAGGTATATCCGCTCGTGCTGCCTCCGTCCCGGACAGTCATGAAATATGTCTGCCGGTACAGGACATAAAATATCCTTTCCGGCCAGACATATTTCATGGCAGTCCGTTACGAGGTCAGACGAGTCGGATATACCTGAGACAGACAGCTGTTTTTCAAATAACTGTGAGCATCAGCACTTTTTGATAATATTTATTCTAAATATATTATATCTTATTTACATTATCTAAAATCCAGTCTATACTATATTTACATATCTGGGAAAATGCAGTCAATACAGATCCGCAGCACATTCACCGGATGGTCAATCAGGTAAAAAATAACAAGGAGGTGTCTTTTCGGTTTATGAAGATATTCGAACGTGAACAGATGTTAATTCGGCAGGCTAAGGAAGAAGAGAGCCTGATGTCGTTTTTTGTGCTTTGCACTCCTAAAATCAACGATTCCAGGAGTAATTGGCTCATTATATAAGGATCCCAGAATCATGCTCTTCATATTTTCTTACGATGATACATGACTTCGGGATCCTTGTATTGAAATATGTACTTTTCAAAACAGCCTCTTTATGCATGTGCATTGCGTCTTGCTGCTTTATACAGTTTGTTGTATCTCATTTCTGATTCTTTTTCATATCTTTCTTTTCCTGTATATACAAAAATGTTTCCCATGTCTTTTAAAGCATTCATAATGTTTTTCATAATAGTTACCTCCCTTGTTCTGATGGTTGCATTATATTCTTCTTTTCAATATAATACATGTCAAATACCATCCAAAACCAGCCAAATCTTGCAGGAGGCATACTTATGATCCCTTTATATAAAAATTCAGGCATAGAATTTGAACTGTTCCACAAGCACTCGGTACACGCCAGACCACATCTGCACCGGGCGCTGGAATTT
>JAQXWO010000117.1 GCA_029225485.1 Lachnospiraceae bacterium | reverse complement strand
CAAGGTCGCGCTCCACCAACTGAGCCACTCGCGCATGTTTGTTTGATGAATGCCGCTCATCAGAACAATTAGTACTATACTACAGGAGGAAACAAATGTCAACTGTTTTTTGAAAAAAATTTGAGATTCCCTATTCGCCTTTGTTTGCACTTGCGAAAGTAGGTAAAGTAGGGTAGAATAAAGAAAGATTATGATGGAGGTTAGATATGTTTGATACACTTGTTTCTCTGGACGGGAATATTTTGCTCTGGATTCAGGAATATCTGAGGACGGACTGGCTCACTCCGGTTATGCTGTTTATCACAAAGCTGGGGAATCTTGGGTTCATATGGGTGGCGATGAGTCTGGTAATGCTCTGCTTTCGCAGGACGAGAAGAGTGGGAGCGGCAGGATTGCTGGCTGCCTTTTTTTCACTCTGCCTGAATAATATGATCTTAAAGCATGCATTTTCCAGGACGAGACCGTATGAAGTAGTGGATGGGCTGATACTCCTGACCAGGAAAGCTACGGATTTTTCGTTTCCTTCCGGACATGCCGGGAGCTCATTTGCAGCGGCGACAGCGATATTCTGCATGACCAGGAATAAGGGAGGAGTGGCTGCATTGATACTGGCTGCGTTGATTGCTTTTTCGCGTTTGTATATTGGCATCCATTATCCGTCAGATGTGATCGCGGGAGTTTTGACCGGTACTTTATGCGGGCTTGCAGCTGCATGGATGATTCGGAAAATCATGGAGAAAAGAAAACAGATACAGTGTTAGGAAAGGAATGGAAACGGATGAAGGCTGTTTTTAATTTCAAATTTTCTGATCGGGAGACGGTGATCAGACAGAACCGGAGGGATCAGGAGATGAATCTTCTTGTTTTGCTCTGTTATTGTTTTTATATGGCAATGCAGCTACTGGCAGCTGAAAGCGGACAGGCACGGCTGTCAAATGGCATCAATCTTATGCTTTACTGTGTGTTTGTGCCGGGGTTTATTTTTATAGAGGGCTATTCCCTTTGCAGGATGATGGAAGAGACAGAAAAAGAATCAGTCCGGAAGTATCTTCTGAGACGGGCTGTCGGCAATTATGCATGTTTTGGTGTTCTGGCTGTTGCACAGGATGTACTTTTTAATAAGCTGCCTCTTCATGCGGCTATTGTGAATGCGGTGACAGCGGTACGGATCCCTTCCATCTCTGCTGTGTTTTTTACAATGGCGGTCCTGCTTTTGGTGATCTGGGCGTGCTATGATACGGTTCAGAGGCTTCTGAATGATCCTGGAAAATGTGCGGTGTGTTTTGTGATCTGTCTGCTGTGTGCTTTTTTGAGATCAAAGACAGAAAGCTATGCAGTCGTTGCCGCGCTGTTCGGTTCCGTGCTTTCCACGCTGCCGCCGGCAGTTCCCTATTTTACATTCTTTCTGATGGGAGCTTTTTTCTGGAAGAAAAAACCGGGATTTCAGTGGAGGCTGGCCTTCGTGTTTGCGGCAGTTATGGGAGCATCTCTGCTTTTATACCGTACGCCTCTGCAGAATCTTTGCAGAGTATTGATTTCATTTTTACCGGTGTATCTTATTTATTCTGTTTCCGGTCTGTTGTCAGACCTGACAGCCAGATATGACACTGCAAAAGTTGTGTGCCGTACCATCGGGCAGGTGTTTCTTGTATATACTTGTTTTTTGTTCGGCTGTTATTTCTTGCTGGGTGATACCTGCAGTGTGTGGAAAACTCTGTTGCTGGCAGCCGGGGTGATTCTGGCGGTCTATCTGGGAGTTATCTGTTTTTTTGGACTTTGCAGAGTCTACACATCGGTGATGGATTTCCTGAGAGTGAAAGTAAAGCATAAGACGGCTGCCTATTTTGTGATCTACACAGTTGTGTTTGCGTTCTTCCTGCTGATTGCTTTTGGAATATTTCTGATTAAGAAACATTCCTTTGTGATCAGCGGCGACGGTGTCACGCAGTATTTTCCAAGAGCAGTTTATTATATTCGATATGTGCGAGAACTGATCAGCAATCTGCTGTCGGGCATATTCCAGTTTCCGATGTATGATTTCAATATCGGGTTTGGCGATACGATCGTATACAATCTGGAGCCTCTTTATCTGCTGTTTGCTCTCTTTGGAGAAGAACATGCTGAGTTTACCTACAATCTGACCATTTTACTGAGATTTTATCTGTCCGGTATCAGTGCATCTATATTTATGCTTTATTTCAGGAAAGATTATTTTACAACTTTCCTTGCAAGTATTGTGTACGTATTCTGCGGATTTGCTTTCTTTGCAGGACCTATGCATACGATGTTTATGATACCGATGATCATGCTTCCTCTTTTGATTATTTCCGTTGAGGAAATTATGAGAAACAGGAGATGGTATCTCTGCACCATTTTTGTGGTGATCTCATTGTTCTGCAATTATTATTTTCTGTATATGAATACGATCGCGATGGGCGTGTATTTTCTGGTAAGATTTTTCTGTCGGAAAGAGAAGAGGACCGTTAAAGAATTCATGACAAAAGCACTGACCATCAGTGGTTCCTATCTGCTGGGGATCGGTATGTCATGCTTTGTGCTTGTGACGACATTTGGTATGTATGTAGGTTCCGGAAGAAACGGAGATATCCGGATAAAAACGCCGTCCCTGTTTTTCTATGATGCAGGGCGTGTGATCCGCTGTTTCCTGAATTTTATCACGACCAGCAATTCCCCAGGCGACTGGATGAAACTTGGGTTTCTGCCGATTGCCATGCTTGCCGTTGTGATTCTTTTCCGCAAAAAAAACAGAAGAGAACTGAAGATTTTCTGTGTGATCGGAGCAGCTTTTTCTGTTTTTCCGGTGTTTGGATTTATTTTCAGCGGATTCAGTGCCGTGATCAACCGGTGGTGCTACATGCTGGCACTTCTTCTGGCATTTGTGGTGGCAGAGTGTCTTTCTGATCTGATGCATATGGTTAAAAAAGATATGGTGGCCTGCAGTGCGGTCATTGGTGTTTATGGTCTTCTGATCCTGTTCGGCTATGATGCAGAAGGATATACTGTGACAGGACATACGAAAGCAGCGTTTCTCTGTCTGCTTCTTACATTCGCAGTACTTCTTTTATGCCAGGATGGCAACCGGAAATACACGGCCCGGATGAAACAGTGCATGCTGTTTGTACTGACGGCTGTTATGGTATTCTGGCAGTCCTTCTCTTTCTTCGGGATCAACGGTGCGGTGGACGGATACCGGACGGCAGGTACGATGATGGAGCAGGAATATGACACACCGCTTCTGGCGGTGACGGAGCTGGAGGATGACAGCTTTTACCGGTCAGCCACACCGAAGCTTGACTATTCTACCAGCAATTCACCTATGCTGATCGGAACGAAAAGTATCACGACTGTCTGCAGTACGCAAAACGGAAATACGATGGAGTATTTCGAGAAAGTGGGAAACATCAGCTACAGTATGACACAGCTGTTGGGATTGAATAACCGTACATTTCTGGAATCACTCGCGGCTGTAAAATACTATGCATACTATGATGATCCGGACCGGAGTCTGCCCTTCGGTTATGAGGAAATCAGGACCACAGAAGTTAATGGAAAAGAGACGACTGTCTGTGAGAACCAGTATGCATTGCCTCTGGGTTACACTTACAAAGAGGCGATATCAGAAGAAGAACTGGAGCTGTATGATGTGGAAGAGCGGTCGGAGGTGATGATGCAGAAGGTTGTGCTTGCTTCACCGCAGACAAAAGATAGTACGCAGATACAGGTAACAGGACAGAAACTGGAGATCCTTTCTGTGGATGAAAACAACGTAGCTCTGACAGATCATGCGCTGACTGCCGCTGCTCCTGAGGCCGAAGAGGATTCTGAGCAGACTGGTTACAGTATCAGGCTTCATTTTGAAGGACAGCCGAATTCTGAGACCTATCTGGTATTGAAAAACGCATGGCTGGAGGGGGATGACACGGAAGAAGGCATCAATCTGAAGTTTTACACAAAAGGCAACAGCAGCAGCTATAAATTCCAGGCGGATACGTATCGTTATGGATCCGGTCAGGATGATTATGTCATCAATCTCGGATATCATGAGAAGGCGATCGACAGTTGTCTCATCAAGATGAGCCGGGCGGGAATGATTCAGTTTGATTCCTTTGAAATCTACAGTCAGCCCATGGACAACCTGGAACAGTACACGGATACGCTGAAAGAGGACATTCTGGAAAATGTACAGACAGGAACAAACTGTGTCACAGGATCCATTTCTCTGGAGGAAGATAAGATCCTTGTACTCAGTATTCCTTATCAGAATGGCTGGACTGCCTGTGTAGACGGAGTGGAAACAGAGCTTCAGAGAGCCAACTATATGTATATGGCAATTCCGCTGGAAGCGGGAGAGCATGAAATAGAGCTGCGCTATAAGATTCCGCATATTGAAATTGCGCTGACGATCATGGCAGGCTCTGCGGCGCTGTTTGTGATTCTTCTGGTGGCAGGCGGTATACGGAAAAAGATAAGACAAAGAAAAAACCGGGAGTGATAAAAGAATGTATTCGATCATTATTCCATGCTATAATTCTTCCCATACTATCCGTAAGGTTGTGGAGACAACGATAGAAGAAATGGATAAACTGGACAGAGGAGAATATGAATTTGTGCTGGTGGACGATTGTTCACCGGATGGAGGAGCGACAGTGGCAGAGCTGCTGTCCCTGGTAAGGGATTATGACTGTGTCAGGGTGGCAGAGCTGGCAAAAAATGCGGGACAGCACAATGCTGTCATGGCAGGGCTGAACCTTGCAAAGGGTGATGTGTTTATTGCCATGGACGATGATATGCAGACTCATCCTTCGCAGCTGAAATATCTTCTTGACGAGTTTGATAAGGGATACGATATCGTATACGGATATTATCCGGAGAAAAAGCACAGTAAGTTCCGTAATTTCGGAAGCTTTGTGAATTATATGACCGTTCGGATTTTATTGAAGAAACCGAAGGATCTGAAGACCTCCAGTTTCTGGGTGATTCGCAAATTTGTACGGGATTATGCGATCCAGTATAAAAGTGCCTATACCCATTTGCAGGGGCTGTTTCTGCGCACTACGCGAAACATCAGCTCGGTACCGATCCAGCATTTTGAGAGGGAATACGGTTCATCCAACTATACCCTGAAAAAGCTGCTGAAGCTCTGGTCCAATATTCTCGGTTTTTCTATCGTTCCTCTGCAGCTGGCTACGATACTCGGGTATTTTTTCTCTCTGATCGGTATTATCGGAGCTGTGGGGGTGGTGATACAGAAGCTGATAAGGCCTATGACCTATATCGGCTGGCCCTCCATGATGGTGGCAATCTGCTTTTTCTCCGGATTGAATCTGCTTTTTATGGGTCTGATCGGAGAGTATGTGGGACGGATCTTTCTGGGAATGAGCAACAATCCGCAATATGTGGTGCGTTCTGTTCATGAGCATGAAAAGGTGAAAGAAACGGAAAATGGTTCGCAGCACGCGGTGCAAAGTAAGAAAGTGATACAGGACAAAGGGGTGGAAACATGAAAAAGCTGATGATCATGGGGGCTGGTATTTACCAGGTACCCCTTATTAAGAAAGCGAAAGAAATGGGAATCTACACCATCGTAGTGAGCATTCCGGGAAATTATCCCGGGTTTGCGCTGGCAGATCAGGTGATTTATGAGAATACGGTGGATTATGACCGGGTTCTTGAGGTGGCGCGGAGAGAACAGATCGACGGGATTGTGACAGCAGGTACGGATGTGGCTGTGATCACGATAGGAAAGGTATGTGATGAGCTTGGCCTGACAGGTATCAGCTTTGAGGCGGCCCGTATCGCTTCCAATAAAATACGCATGAAGAAAAAGTATGAAGAATATGGTGTACGGACGGCGAGATTCCGGGAAGTTTCTTTTGAGGATGATCTGAATGAAAAGACAGCAGAATTGAATTTCCCGCTGATCTTCAAGGCGGTGGATTCCTCTGGAAGTCGTGGAATCATTCGTGTAAATTCCAGAGAAGAATTTGAAAATGCCAGAAATATAGTCAGAGAAAATACCCGTGCAGATCATTTTATCGTGGAAGAGTTTATCGAAGGCAAAGAATTTGGCGCCCAGGCTTTTGTATATCATGGAGAAGTGCAGTTCATCCTTCCCCATGGGGATTACGTATTTCAGGGAGATACGGGTGTGCCCATCGGTCATTTTGCGCCTTATGATCTGGACAGTGAGACCGTTGCAGATGCAAAAATCCAGCTGGAACAGGCTATCAAAGCTATGGGCCTGGACAATTGTGCCGTCAATGCCGACTTTATTCTGAAGGACGGCAGAACCTATGTGCTGGAGCTGGGAGGACGATCCGGAGCCACCTGTCTGGCAGAGCTGGTATCGATCTATTATGGATTTGATTATTACAAAAAAATGATACAGGCGGCTTTGGGAGAAGAAGTTGAATTTCCCACGGATCATGCTGTGCCGAATGCCAGTATGCTGCTCCGGAGCGAAAAAGACGGCGTGATCAGATCGATTGTGAACCAGAATATTCCGGATGATGATATCTGCGAGATTCAATTTGACTACCAGGAAGGAGATTCTGTGAAAAAGTTCCACGTAGGGCCTCACAGGATCGGTCATGTCATCACGAAGGGCAAAACGCTGGAGGCAGCGGTGGACAAGCTGAAGGAAGCGCTGTCCTGGATTCGAATAGAAGTGGAATGACTTGTATATGTAAGTCTGAATGGTAAAAAATGCCAGCGAAAGAGGCAGAAAGCTTTTCGGAAGATCAGTTCCGATTGTTTTCTGCCTCTGCTGCGTTCTGCGTCTATTTTTTCAGGCACTTCAGAATCATTTTCATCTTTGGCATAAAATACCAGAGGATCAAAGGAAGAGAAACTGCAATGATCAGATAACGGATCATCCATGGCAGGTGAAACAGCAGCATGGTGACCGTGCATGCAGTGAACCAGGAGCAGGAGATGATCAGTGTTTTCTTCAGCGGTATCAGTTTTTTGCCGGTCAGCCGTTTTTCCATTCCTGCCTGAATGATCAGCAGGGCCAGATAGGAAAAGGCCGTTGTGTAGGCTGCTGCCTGGTATCCGAAGAGTCGGATGCCGGCGTAATTCAGGAGAATATTCAGTATCATGGCGAAAACTGTGGAGGCGGCTACAAATCCGGTCTTTTTATAGTAATTCTGTATCGCTGTGTAGCTGTAGCTGTAGAAACGGAACAGGGTGCCTGTGACCAGAGGAGCAATCAGATACACGGCATCTGCGTATTTTCTGCCGCCCAGGATCAGGATGATCTCAGGAGCCAATGCGACAAGGAGCCAGGAAAACACTCCGAAGCCGTGCATCAGAACCGTCCAGGATTCTTCGATGCCTGCCGTATCCCTGGAGGATATTTTCTCATACATCCAGGGCAGCCATGCATTCCAGACCGCATCTTCTATGATCCATATGATATAGGAGACCTGGGTGGCAAGGGCGATGACGGAACCATTTTCCTTTCCGGTCATGGCAATGACCATCAGTTTGTCCGACTGGTTCATGATCTGGATGGACAGAACCTCAGGAATCAGGGGAAGACTGAATTTCAGCGCGTATTTCCAGTAATTCAGGCTGACAATACGCTTTCCCTGCGCCAGCATCAGAATGGCTACGGTAAAACCTCCAATGATCAGCGGTGTGTAATACCCTAGGATGCGGAGATTTACCAGATTGCTGTCCTGTCCGTGATTTTTTCCCCATGTTACAAGAAAGACCGAGAGAAGGGTCGCCGGAATGACGGTACATGCGGTCAGTGCCGTGCTGGCCCTGTAGCGCATCATCTGTTTTTCGCGGCGCTGCATGTAAAAAATACTGGTGTGGGCAAAGGTATATAAAAAAGCTACGATCAGCATAAAATCTGTCATGGAACAGACTTTTTCCACCACATCCCGTAACATCCAGAACACAAGGAAAAATACGCCGATGGACAGATAGGAAAGTGTCTGTACGCTGGATACGTATTCGTTGAATTTTTCTTTGACATCATATTTGGCTCTCTCTACGCTGCGCCAGAGGCACAGGGACATGATCGGGGCAAAGATCAGAAGCCAGGATTCGTAACGGCTGAACTCCGCATACTGGGCTTTGGACAGAAGCCGGGAAAAAACAGGGGCAGTCAGAAACGAGATGCCCCGCACAAAAAGCTGGGATATAATATAGAAAATACCAGCTTTCATGGCAAGGCTGTTCAGAGATTTATTCTTTTGCTTTTCAGACAAAATGTTCACATCCTTTTTCTTTGTATCACTTTACCTGACAGACAAAACAGCGGAGTTTCCCGTTGGGATCAGGAGGAATCACATCCATCCACTGGATCGTGATCCGGAATTCATCGCCGTAGATCACAGAAAGACGTTCCCGGAAAAAGTCCTCGATCTGCCGGTCAGTGTAAGTGGAATCCTTCGGATCCCGGACAAGCTCCACTCTCATATCATGATAGGATTCCTGTACAAAGCGGAACTGGGCGATTCCGGAAATGCCGTTGGATATTTTGCGCAGCTCCAGCACCGAAGTATCCGGTCCGTGCTCATGCTTTACCATATCATTGAGCCGGCCGTGGATCTTTGTGATATAGCGGATGCCTTCTTTGGTATAGGAAGAAGCGATATCACCGATATCATAGTTGATGATCGGAAAGTCTTTTTTATAAAGGGTGGTAAGAATCATGCGTCCGTTGTCTGCCAGCTGATTATTCTCATCATAGATGTTGACGACATGCGTATCATTACAGATATCATAGTAATCATTTCCAGGGCGTTTGGTGACGCAGCTTCCGGTCTCATCGCTTCCATAGGCATCCACCAGACCGGGACCGAAGGTCTTCTTCAGAATCCTGACGGTCATATCGTCCACCATCTCACTGACCGGGATATACCATTTGGGCTGCTTCACCGTCAGATTGTGCTCCTGCGCATAAAGCGCGATACGGACGATGCAGTTCTTGCGCAGACAGATCAGATCCGGTGCATATTCATTCAGCTCCCGTATGACGTCCGGCATTCCTTCTTCTGTGCAGCGGCGTTCGGAAAGGATATGGCGCTGCAGAATCCCGAATTTCTGAAGAACAGAGTCACGTTTGACCTTCGTGGAACGATAACTGGATTCGAAAGAGATCATCCTGCCGAAAAACGGATTGTATCCGAAAGTCATGAGGATCCGGATCCAGTTGGCGTTGGCACAGGCGTGTTCCCGCTGAGATTGATAAAGCTTCAGAGGGATACCCGTGGAACCACTGGTGCTGGTCTCATCCCAGGAATCTCTTTTGTCCGGATTCTGGTCATAGAGATCTTTCATCCATTCCCGGAGCTCGGCTTTGGTGAGCAGCGGGAATCTGGCCAGATCTTCACTGCAGTGAAAATCGTCCGGAGTCAGGCGGCACTCATCGAACTTTCTGCGGTAAAACGGAATCTGATAAGCCGCTGTCATAAGCTCATGCACTTTTTTGTTCTGCTTTTTTTTCATTTTGACTCTGTCCTTCGGAACTTTCTTGTCCAGAGTGAGAAGATAGCCGAGAGTCATGACGTTCATCAGTTTTTTTTCTAAATGGAAAGACATGGAAAACAGCTCCTTATGTAGTATTTCATAATAAAATCAAAAGAAAGTATAGCAGAAACAAAAGTTTTCGTAAACAAGTTAAAGAAAATTTTAGAATCATAGGGGTTAAAAAAAGGAAAACAGTATGCTAGAATAAAATGAAGTTAGGAACGGAATAAATCTTTTATTGAGGAGCACGGACTGTGGAAAACAAAGAAATAAAACAACTGTCGGATCATCAGATGGAAAATGCTGAGATCTGTGACGAAAAAATAAAAGGGAAAGACCTGTGGAGCAGTATCAAGGGACTTCAGAACAGATTCCGGAAGACCAGAGTGATTCCGGAGGAATTTCAGCTGGAGATGCATGAGATCCCTCTGAACAGATATGCTCCGGATCCTTCCTGTGGTCTGACCGCTGCTCAGGTGCAGGAGCGTGTGGACCGCGGAGATGTCAATATAGCGGTGGATTCTCCGTCAAAATCTACGAAGGAGATCATCTGCAGTAATATTTTTACCTATTTTAACCTCATCTTTGTTATCATTGCCATTTTGCTGATTTCAGTCGGATCCTTCCGTGATCTGACCTTCCTTCCGGTGGTGATCGCCAATACTCTGATCGGTATTGTACAGGAACTTCGCTCTAAAAAGGTTCTGGACGACCTGAGTATTTTGAATGCTCCCAGAAATACTGTGATCCGGGACGGAAAGGAATGTACGGTGCCCTCGGAGGAAATCGTGCTGGACGATATTATTGCGTTCGGGGCGGGCAATCAGATTCCGGCTGATGCCATAGTAGAGACAGGCAGTGTGCTTGTGAATGAATCACTTCTGACCGGTGAGTCAGATCAGATCGAGAAAAAGCCAGGAGATACGCTGCTTTCCGGAAGTTATATTGTGTCCGGCAGCTGCCGCGCCAGAGCAGACAGGGTGGGTAAGGAATCCTATATTTCTCAGCTTACCCTGCAGGCCAAGTCCATGAATGAGGAAGAAGAGTCTGAAATGATCCGGGCGCTGGACTGTCTGGTAAAGATCATTGGTATTCTGATCATACCCATCGGGATTATTCTTTTCAGTCAGCAGTACTTTATCAATGGTATTTCTGTGCGGGACAGTGTGACAGCCACAGTGGCTGCGATCATAGGCATGATTCCGGAGGGGCTGTATCTTCTGACAAGTGTGGCACTGGCGGTCAGCGTTATGCGTCTGGCCATGCAGAAGGTGCTTGTCCACAATATGAAATGTATCGAAACTTTGGCTCGTGTAGATGTGCTCTGCGTGGACAAGACAGGTACGATCACGGATAATACCATGACAGTGAAAAAAGTGATGATTCTTCAAAAGCCTGCTCAGGTGTGTACTGATGAGGTTCTCGAGGATGTGCTGGAGGAAGACGGGGAAATGCAGGAGAATGAGATGGCTTCTGTGGAAGAACTGGCTGCTCTTGAACTGGCGCTCGGTGACTTTGCAGCTGCTATGGCTACCGATAATATCACAATGAAAGCCATGAAAGACTATTTCCGCAAACGCAGCGGGAAGAGGCCGGAACAGGTATTTTCCTTTTCCTCCGAAACGAAATACAGCGGTGCTGTCTTTGGAGAGGAACAGTATGTGCTGGGAGCGCCGGAGTTTATCCTGAGAGAGCAGTATCCGGAATATGCACAGCAGATTGAAAAATGGAGCCGGCAGGGGTATCGTGTGCTTGTGTTTGCCAGATACAGCGGAGTGCTGGACGGAAAAGCACTGACTGCACCGGTGGAGCCCATGGGTATGGTACTGCTGGCCAATCCGGTGAGAGCGAATGCAAAAGAGACATTTCACTATTTTGCCAGCCAGGGCGTGAAGATCAAGGTCATCTCCGGGGATAATCCGGTGACTGTATCTGAGGTGGCAAAAGAAGCGGGAATTCAGAATGCGGAAGAGTATGTGGATGCATCTACGCTGACCGATGAGGATGCCCTGGCGGCTGCAGCACGGAAATATACTGTTTTCGGCCGTGTGTCTCCGGAGCAGAAGCGTCAGCTGGTGGGGGCGCTGAAATCAGCAGGCCATACGGTTGCCATGACTGGCGACGGGGTCAACGATGTTCTGGCCCTGAAAGATGCGGACTGCAGTATTGCAATGGCCTCCGGCAGCGACGCGGCATCCCAGGTGGCACAGCTGGTGCTTCTGGAGTCGGATTTTTCCAGGATGCCGGCTGTAGTGGCAGAGGGAAGACGTGTCGTTAATAACATTGAACGTACTGCCAGCCTGTTTCTTGTGAAAAATATTTTTTCACTGCTTTTGTCCATTTACTCGATCGTGCTGATGATGAACTATCCGCTGGAGCCTTCCCAGATCTCTCTCATCAGTATGTTTACCATCGGTATTCCGGCATTTCTGATGTCACAGGAAAAGAACACGGATATGATTCAGGGCCATTTTATGAGCAATGTGCTGTTTAAGGCACTGCCGGGAGGACTTACAGACTTTATTGTTGTCAGTGTACTCTATATTTTCTGTATGGAGTTCAGTGTGAATGCGACGGATGTCTCCACCTCCTGTACCATCATCCTGGCGATCGTCGGCCTGATGATCCTGTATCAGATCGCATCTCCGATGACCAGACTGCACTGGATCATCTGGGGGGCCATGGCGGCAGGCCTGGTATACAGTATGATTTTCATGAGAAGTATTTTTGCAATCACCAGCATTTCAAAGAAGTGTATGATGTTGCTGATCCTTTTTGCGGTATTGACAGAGCCTACCTTCCGCTATCTGAGCAGCTGGATCCGAAAGCTGTCCGTCTGGTATCAGAATCACAGGTTCGGGAAAAAAGCGGCGAATCTGTAAATTGTAGTGGATTTTATGAGAGATTATTGTTATAATATGACATATGCAAGTTTGAAAATATAACCAAGGAGATTAGGAAAAATGGAGACATTTCCAAAGAGAGTTCTTTTGAAATTGAGCGGCGAGGCGCTGGCCGGCAGCAAAAAGACCGGGTTTGACGAGCCTACGGTGACGGAAGTCGCCAAGCAGGTAAAGGTACTCACAGAGCAGGGGATCGAAGTCGGGATCGTGATCGGCGGCGGAAATTTCTGGCGCGGCCGTTCCAGCGAGAACATAGACCGCACCAAGGCGGATCAGATCGGTATGCTTGCCACAGTGATGAACTGTATTTATGTTTCGGAGATCTTCCGTTCAGTCGGCATGAATACACAGGTCATGACACCCTTTTTATGCGGATCCTTTACAGAGCTTTTTTCCAAAGATAAGGCAAATGAGTGTTTTGCAGCAGGTACGGTAGTATTTTTTGCAGGCGGTACCGGTCATCCATACTTCTCTACGGATACAGCAACAGTACTCCGGGCGATCGAGATCGAGGCGGATGTGATCCTTCTTGCAAAATCCGTGGACGGTGTGTATGACAGCGATCCGAAGGATAATCCGGATGCGAAGCGCTACGAAGAGATTTCCATTCAGGAAGTGATCGACAAAAAGCTGGGTGTTGTGGATATGACAGCTTCGATCCTCTGCATGGAGCAGAAAATGCCGATGCTGGTCTTTGGACTGAATGAGGAAAACAGTATTGTGAATACAGTGAACGGACATATGAACGGGACACGCGTGACAGTGTAAAGGAGGATAGAATCATGGATGCAAGAATTAAAGTTTACGAAGAGAAGATGACAAAGTCATATCAGAACCTTTTGAGTGAGTTCGGTACGATCCGGGCAGGACGTGCGAATCCCAATGTACTGAATAAGATCCGTGTGGATTATTATGGTACGCCGACTCCGCTTCAGCAGGTAGGCAATATTACAGTTCCGGAGCCCCGGATCCTTCAGATCCAGCCCTGGGAGTCAAAGATGGTGCGTGAGATTGAGAAAGCGATCCAGACTTCTGACCTTGGCATTAATCCCACCAATGACGGACATGTGATCCGTCTGGTATTTCCGGAGCTGACCGAGGAGCGCAGAAAGGATCTGGTAAAGGATATTAAGAAAAAAGGCGAGGCAGGCAAGGTAGCTGTCCGCAATATCCGCCGTGATGCCAATGATTATCTGAAGAAACTTGGCAAGAGCAGTGATGTTTCCGAGGATGAGGTCAAAGATCTTGAGGATGCGATCCAGAAGATGACAGACAAGTTCATCAAGGACATTGACAAGGCTGTCGAGGAAAAATCAAAAGAAATCCTTACGGTTTAATGAGATGGGGCATTGCGTCAGCAATGCCCTTTGATATGGGAGGTGAAGCTGTGGCAGTTCCGAAGCATGTTGCAATCATACTGGACGGAAATGGACGCTGGGCAAAAAGCAAGGGGATGCCCCGCAATTACGGTCATGTGAAAGGGGCGCAGAACCTGGAAGTGATCTGCCGTGATGCCTGGAATCTTGGCATCAAGTATCTTACTGTATACCTTTTTTCCACGGAGAACTGGAAACGCTCCTCGGATGAAGTGGATGCTCTTATGACACTGTTCCGAAAATATACAAAAACATGTATGAAAACGGCCAGAGACAATAACATGAAGGTTCGGGTACTGGGAGAGCCCTCTGCGCTGGCGCCGGATCTTCAGGAAAGTCTGGCGAAACTGGTGGAGAGTTCGAAAGATAATACAGGCCTTAATTTTCAGATTGCCATCAATTATGGAAGCAGAGATGAGATCGTACGCGCTGTCCGCAAGATCTCTGCGGACTGTGCTGCAGGCAGGCTGATTCCGGAGCAGATCACGGAAGAGTGCTTCGCAGGCTATCTTGATACGGCTGGGATTCCGGATCCGGATCTTTTGATCCGTACCAGCGGAGAGCAGCGCCTGTCAAACTATCTGATGTGGCAGCTGGCTTATACGGAGTTTTATTTTACGGATGTACCCTGGCCTGCATTTACGAAAGAGGATCTGCAGAAGGCAATCGATCAGTACAACAGCCGTGACCGCAGATATGGCGGTGTCAAGGCATAAGGAAAGGAGAAGGTACAGTATGTTTCTTACAAGACTAATCAGCGGTATCATACTGGTAGCCATTGCTCTGGCAACGATCATCAGCGGCGGATGGGTGCTGGCGGCAACTCTGTTGCTGGTGTCATTGATCGGAGTATATGAGCTTTACCGTGTGTTCCGGGTGGAAGACGGAAAGGCTTCTCCGCTGGCATGGTGCGGCTATGCAGCTGTCATTTTATATTATGGGCTGTTATTCTGGCAGCAGGAGGCATATACTATGATGGGATTGACGGGATTTCTGATTCTTGTCATGACGGTATATGTGCTTACGTATCCACGCTATCAGGCGGGACAGGTGACGGCAGCATTTTTCAGTGTCGTTTATGTAGCTGTGATGCTTTCCTGCATTTTCCAGATCAGGATCCTTCAGGATGGAGTCTATCTGGTATGGCTGGTATTCTTTGCCTCCTGGGGCTGTGATACCTGTGCCTATTGTGTCGGAAAGCTGTTTGGGCGCCACAAGATGACGCCGAAGCTCAGCCCCAAGAAATCAATCGAAGGTGCAGTGGGCGGTGTGGCAGGAGCGGCTCTTCTGGGAGCGATTTACGGAGCGGTGGTTGACAGCAGACTGAGCGGAGGCAGCTATATTCTGGAGTTTGCTGTGATCTGCGCAGTGGGCGGACTGATCTCCATGGTAGGAGATCTGGCGGCATCAGCCATCAAGAGAAACTACGATATCAAAGACTATGGAAAGCTGATTCCCGGACATGGCGGGATCATGGATCGTTTTGACAGTGTGATTTTTATTGCTCCGGTAATCTATTATCTTGCGCAGTTTATGCTGTAGGCAATTGATACGTGTGAAAGCAGTCTGCTTGTTTAAAGGAGGACGAAATGGTAGGCTGCAGGGCAATTACATTTAGGATACACAAGGAGGTATACAGATGAAGACAATTTCGATTCTGGGCTCCACGGGTTCCATCGGTACCCAGACACTGGAGGTTGTGCGGGAGAATCAAGATATCAGAGTAGCGGCTCTTTCAGCAGGCAGCAATATCCGTCTGCTGGAGCAGCAGATTCGAGAGTTTCATCCGCAGCTGGCTGCCGTGTGGTCTGAAGAAGACGCAAAATCACTTCGGATCGCGGTGGCGGATCTGCCGGTTCAGGTAATGTCAGGTATGGAAGGTCTGGAGGCGGTGGCGGTCTGCGAAGAGGCTGAGATACTGGTAACCGCTATTGTGGGCATGATTGGAATCCGTCCCACCATGGCGGGCATTCGCGCAGGAAAGGATATTGCCCTTGCCAACAAAGAAACGCTTGTGACGGCAGGGCATCTGATTATGCCGATGGCTGAAGAGTACGGTGTGAAGATCCTTCCGGTGGACAGTGAGCACAGTGCCATTTTTCAGTCTCTGAATGGGGAGAACCGTTCCCGGATCCATAAGATTTTGCTGACGGCTTCCGGCGGACCCTTCCGTGGAAAAAAATGGGAAGAACTGAAGACTATGCGTGTAGAGGATGCGCTTCGCCATCCCAACTGGTCTATGGGAAGGAAAATTACAGTAGATTCGGCTACACTGGTAAATAAAGGTCTGGAGGTTATGGAAGCCAAATGGCTGTTTGGTGTAGAACTGGATCAGATCCAGGTGGTGGTGCAGCCCCAGAGCATCATTCATTCTATGGTAGAATTTGTGGACGGAGCAGTGATCGCACAGCTTGGCACCCCGGATATGAAGCTGCCGATTCAGTACGCACTGTATTACCCTGACCGCAGATATCTGCCGGGAGACCGACTCGATTTTGCGAAGCTTGGAAGCATTACATTTGAAGATCCTGATACAGAGACCTTTGTGGGCCTGAAATATGCGTTTGAGGCGCTTCGCTGCGGAGGCTCCATGCCAACGGTATTTAATGCGGCGAATGAACGGGCGGTCAGTAAATTCCTGAATCATGAGATTGGATTTACAGATATCTATGCAATTATCCGGGAGTGCATGGATGGACATCGTGTGATTCCGTCACCGGATCTCGGACAGATCCTGGATACGGAGCAGAGTGTATATGAAATGATTGAAAGCAGGTGGTAGATTGAATATTATTGTGGCGCTGCTGGTTTTCAGCGTGATCATCATCATACATGAGCTGGGACATTTTCTTCTGGCGAAGGCGAATGGAATTATTGTGACAGAATTTTCGCTCGGTATGGGACCGAGGCTCCTGAGTTTTACGGCAGGAGGTACGAGATACTCCTGGAAGCTTCTTCCGTTTGGAGGTTCCTGTATGATGCTGGGAGAAGATGGAGAGGAAGAAGGAGAAGGATCATTTGGCAGTAAATCTGTATGGGCAAGAATTTCCGTGGTGGCGGCTGGTCCAGTCTTTAACTTTCTGCTGGCTTTTGTGCTTTCCATTTTTATCATTGGAAATATCGGATATGATGCACCGGTTCTGCTTGGAATTTCTGAGGGGCTGCCGGCAGAGGCGGCGGGACTTCAGGAGGGAGACCGGATACTCAGCATGAATGGCAAAAAAATACATTTTTACCGGGATATTTCGAATTACGGCATGTTCCATCAGGGAGAAACCGTACAGTTTGTGTATGAGAGGGATGGAAAACAGTATGAAACAGTGGTTGAGCCGCAGCTGACTAATGGTTCCTACAAATACGGAATCGTAGGAAGTGTCAACTACCGGGAGAAGACCAACGCGCTGGAAACATTGAAATACAGTGCCTGTGAGGTCGGATACTGGATTGATACGACGCTGCAGAGCCTGAAACTGCTGGTGAGCGGCGGCGTTGCTCTGGATGATGTGTCAGGTCCGGTAGGTGTCGTGGACATGATCGGCGAAACGTATGAGGAAAGCAAATCTTCAGGCGTGTTTTACATCTGGCTCAATATGCTGAATATTGCAATTCTGCTGACAGCCAATCTTGGAGTTATGAATCTGCTTCCGATACCGGCGCTGGACGGAGGCCGTCTGGTTTTCCTGATCGTGGAGGCAGTGCGCGGCAAAAGAACAGATCCTGAGCTGGAAGGGAAGATCCATTTTGCGGGCCTGATGCTCCTGATGCTTTTGATGGTCGTGGTTATGTTCAATGATATAAAGAAGATTTTTCTGTAATATGGAGAGCATGGCTCTGGATATTTCAGTATACATTCTGAGTTTTCCGGTCAGCAGAAGAACTGCTTATGTGATGTGGTCTGTCTCAGTTGCATTGGATATGCCTGAGACAGACCATTGATTTTTAACAGATCAGACATACAGCAGGACTTCAGGTTACTGTTCCCACCGTTCCGGTAACGACTTCAGATACTGTTTCTGGATATGGAACAGTTACATATTGACAGATAAAGGAAAGACTGTTACACTGATAGCAGTACATCAGAGTTACTTCGGTAGATCTCTTCAGATGACAGGTCTGACAGATTCGGGAGTAACGGTCGGATTTGCTTTCGCTAATCTGATGCACTGCCGTTCACCGGTATCGGTCTTTCGTTTTGTTTCTGGCATATCAGCTGTTAAATTCCCCTGTAAAACAAAAGAAATACTTGACAACGGCTTTGTGAAAGGATAATATTAGAACAGAAGCGAACATAAGTTCGAGAAGGAGATTGCATATGGTACAGGAAGAAAAGATAAAGGCATTGGATGCTGCACTTTCTCAGATAGAGAAGCAGTTTGGCAAAGGCTCTGTGATGAAGCTTGGTGATACCGGAGCCCATATGAATGTAGAGACAGTTCCGACAGGGTCTCTGAGTCTTGATATCGCACTTGGTCTGGGAGGTATTCCCAAGGGACGTATTGTAGAGATTTACGGTCCCGAGTCCAGTGGTAAGACCACCGTTGCGCTGCATATGGTATCGGAGGTGCAGAAACGAGGTGGGATTGCGGGATTTATCGACGCAGAGCATGCACTGGATCCGGTCTATGCGAAAAATATCGGCGTAGATATTGACAATCTTTATATTTCCCAGCCAGATAATGGAGAGCAGGCGTTGGAGATTACTGAGACGATGGTTCGATCCGGAGCAGTAGATATTATCATCGTTGACTCTGTGGCTGCCCTTGTACCGAAGGCAGAGATCGACGGAGATATGGGTGACAGTCATGTGGGGCTTCATGCCCGTCTGATGTCCCAGGCTCTGCGTAAGCTGACCGGAGTGATCAGCAAGTCAAACTGCAGTGTTATTTTTATTAATCAGCTTCGTGAGAAGGTTGGTGTGATGTTTGGCAATCCGGAGACGACCACCGGCGGACGTGCGCTGAAGTTTTACGCCTCTATCCGTATGGATGTCCGGAGGATCGAATCTCTGAAGCAGGGCGGAGAGGTGATCGGCAACAGGACACGCGTGAAAGTGGTAAAGAATAAGATTGCCCCGCCTTTCAAGGAGGCAGAGTTTGATATCATGTTTGGTAAGGGAATCTCCAGAGAGGGAGATATCTTGGATCTTGCGGCCAACAGTAATATTATCAATAAGAGTGGCGCATGGTATGCCTACCAGGGAAATAAGATCGGTCAGGGAAGAGAAAATGCCAAACTGTATCTGCGGGAACATCCGGATGTGATGGAAGAAGTGGATAGAAAAGTGCGTGAGAAATATGGTATGATTCCTTCCGGGGAGACCATTGCGTCAGAGGAGCCTGTCTCTGGTGTGTTTGAGGACGAGGATGTTGAGCCGGAGAACCTGAGTGATGTATCCGATCAGCAGTCTTGAGATGATTTCCACCTCCAGATGCATGGTACATCTGGATGGTGGAGATTCACTCCCATTGTATAAAAAAGAACTTGCACTTTATGGAATCAGTGTCGGAGCAGAAATTTCTCCGGAGATTTATCATGAGATTACCGAGGTACTTCTTCCGAAACGTGCCTGTCAGCGTGCGATGCATCTTTTACAGAAGATGGATCGCACGGAATATCAGCTTCGGAAGAAGCTGCAGGAGTCGGGGTATCCATTGCAGATCATCGATCATGCGATTGATTATGTGAAAGGATTTCATTATATCGATGATGTCCGCTATGCATGGAATTATATTGATTTCAGAAAACACGATCAGAGCAGGCGTCAGATCATGATGGCACTTCAGGAGAAAGGGATCTCTGATACTGATATTCAGGCAGCACTGGATGAGACAGATTTTCCTGATGAGATCGATCAGATTCAAAAATGGAAAGAAAAAAAACATTACTGTTCAGAGACAGCGGATCTCAGGGAAAAGCAGAAATTTTATCAGTTTTTACTGAGAAAGGGATACAGTGCTTCCTCTATTCGAAAAGTACTTTAGTAAAATGGCATATTGACAAAATACATTTTTTCTATATAATAAGAGTATATTTTCAATCCTGCATGGCCGGATGGCCATGCAGTGTCTGTTATTTCTATTTTTTCATAGTAACTACTTTTTCAAAGATATTCAGAAAATGAGAATCCACGATGAACAACAGAGCAGATTTTTATTTGCCATTCAGATGAAAGGGGGGAATCTTTATCTGAGAGAAGGAGATGTGATTGCCGGCAAATACAGGATACTGAAACTGCTGGGAAGTGGCGGTGAAGGATGTGTTTATCTTGTGCAGCATCTGTGGACAGATGAGTTGCGGGCTGTCAAAATATATAAAAAGGATTCGGAAACGAGAAGCATACATGAACTTCATATGATGAAACAGATCCGACATCCTTCCCTGCCCCGAATTATTGATGCGGAACAGGACAATGAGGGGTTCTGTCTTGTTATGGAGTATGTTTCGGGGATGACTTTATCAGAATATGCCAGAAAGCGGATAATATCAGAAAATTTATTCTTCTCTGCCTGTGAACAGCTTCTGGATGCTCTGGAATATTTACACACAGGACGATTTCCGATGCTTCATCTGGATGTAAAACCTTCGAATATTATTTTTCGTGAAGATGGCAGACTTGTGCTTCTTGATATGGGGGCGGCGATGCCTCTGAACAGAATAAACGAAGGACGAAGTTTCTGCAGAGGGACGGCGGGATACGCTGCACCGGAACAGTTTGATCCCTCAGGCATACTTACGGAACGTACGGATCTGTACGGTTTTGGAAGTACGATGTATTATCTGCTGCATAAAAGAAAATATGGGGAGAGCTCTTACGGTTGCAGACAGAAAGAATGCTCTGCCTTGTGGAAAAAGAGAGCGGATCATATTCTGCATTCCTGTCTTCAGTATGAGGCAGAAAGTCGTCCTCCTTCTGCCCATACAGTGAAAAAGCAATTGCAGAAGTATAAATTGTGGAAATCAGTGAGAAGAACGATTCTACAGTCTGCGATGTCCATGATACTGCTGATTTCTATTTTATTCTTTGCATGGAGTGTACCAGAAAGCAGAAATTCAGCTATGGATATACAGCAAAAATATGATGCCCTTCTGGAAGAAGCCGAACTTTCCGGGAATACGCAGGCTTTTGCGTGCTATAAGAAAGCAGTCACATTGTGTCCCGATCATTTAGAAGCATTCTTTCATTTTATGAACCGAATCCTGGATGATCTTGTTTTCAACGCAGAGGAAGAAGAACAGCTCCTGAGTCTTTTGAATTTGCAGGTTTCCTTCGATACAGGCAGTGCTTTTGAAATGATTCAGGGAGGAGATTCTTATGGAGAGCTTGCGTATCATCTTGGGATTGCCTACTGGTATTTTTATGAGGGAAGCGGCGGACGTTCTGCTGCTGCCGCATGGTTTGCACGGGCAGAAAAAAATGCAGTGGAGAATGAAAGTTCAGAGTACTGGGCATCAGAAGCAGCCGTATATGCCAGAATCGGAAGTTATTATGAAAAGCTCGGAAAACAGAAATTACCGGGGATGGAAGAAATCAGTCCGGTAACTTATTGGAAAGATTTAGAAATATTGAGTAAACTCATATTTCAAAACAGCAAAAAGGAAAAAGAGAATGAAGCGGTTAAAAAAAGTATACTGGAAGAAATGACGAATCTTTTGATTTTTGATTCAGCCAGTCTGATGGAAGGAGGGATGCAGGAGCAGACATTGCTGGATGAAATCAGCAAAATGGAACAGCAGGGAGCAGAGCAGATACTTCCGGGACGATGTAAAGATGCCAGAGAAGCTGTCAATCGTGCGTCACGGAAATATTCTGAAGATATGTAAAGAAGAAAGGTTTTGCAGTTAGAACAGGGGGATATGCATGGGGAAAAAACAGAAAACAGAGAAAAAAGCAAAGAAAAAAATGAATAAAAACAGGATGCAGTGTATCCTGCGGAAATCAGTGGTGGGTACGACCTTCGGTGTTGCAGTTGTATCATGTACATCATTGAAAGATATGGAAAACCGTATACAGACAGGACAGGAGCCGTATGTATTATCTGTAAAAGCAGAGAAAGAAACGGATGATATACATCTGGAAGGGGAGGCGTTGTTGGAAACAGAACCGTTATCGAATGCAGAGGATGAATCATATGATTCTGACAGAGAGTCTGAGTTAGATGAAAAGGACGTGGGAAAGCTGTCACAGACGGAAACAGAAAAGAATCTGGATATAGAAATACAGACTCAGTTGAAAACGGAATTAAAACAGGAAACACAGCTACAGTCGGAAACAGAAGAAGAGCAGGAATCAGAAACGAAAAACGACCGGGAATCAGAAGTGCAGTTAGAGCCAGAGACGGAAAAAATACAAGATTTGGAGGGACAATCGGAGTCAGAAGCAGGAAAAACGCAGGAATTAGAGGGGCAATCAGAGTCAGAAGCAAAAAAAACGCAGGAATTGGAAGGACAATCAGAGTCAGAGACAGAAAAAGAGCAGCAGAAATCAGAGATACAATCGGAGTTAGAAACAGATCAGGAAATAGAGAAACAATCAGAGTCAGAAACGGAAAAAGAGCAGGAATCAGAGATACGATCGGAGAAGGAAACGGAGATTCAGACGGAAATAAGAACAGAGCTGCAGTCGGAATCACTGTCAGATTCAGAACAGGAAACTGAGGAAAAATCAGAAGCTGAATTGGAATCAGGGTTACTGACAGTCACAGAAAGAGATGAGGAATCGGAGCTGCAGTCAGAAAGGGAACAGGTATCTGAGCCTCAGCCAGAGTCGGATTCAAAGATTTCTTCAGAGACAGAAGTAAGTCCGGAAAATCAGATAGAAATAGAGTCAGAGCAAGAGCGGGAGTCAGAGTCAAGATCAGAGAAACAGTCGGAAATAGAAACAGAGGCAGAATCAAAGCTGCAGGCAGATCCAGAGTCAGAGCAGGAACTGGAATCGCAGCCGGAGTCGGAATCAGAAAGGAAACCAGAAATAGAAAAGGAATTGGAACCAGAGCTAGAGTCAGAGAAACAGCCGGATATAGAAACGGGGGAGGAATCGGAGTCACAGGCAGATTCAGAGTCAGAGCGGGAATTGATGATGCAGCCCGAGACAGCTTCAGAATCGGAGATTCAGCTGGAGATAGAAACGGAGTTGGAATCGGAGACACAGTTTGGCAGGGATAATGGAAAGAAATTAGAATCGAAAAAAGAGATGATGACTGAAGCCGGGCAGGAGATCACAGAAAAACAGGAAATAAAGAAAAAAGAAATTAAAAATGAAAAAAACAGCAATGATGAGAGCGGGGAAGACAACAGAGAAGAAACGGTTTGCACGGAAACAGAATTAAACGAAATTACACAGGAAACAGAAAATTTTGGAGGTGAATCAGACAAGGATACACAGAGAACTATGGATACAAAAAATGAGGATAAATCTGAAAAAACTCTGATGACTGCGGATGCACAGAATGAGGCGGTGCGTGGTCAGCACTATGAAATAAGAGGTGAAAACTATGCATGGTATCGTGATGATAATGATCGTCTCTGGATCAGAAAAGACAGTGCAGTTGTCATAGAGCCTTCAGAAACCGGAGGATATAACCGAAAAATCATGACGCAGGGTTTGGCTGAAAATGGATCTGTCAGATTTCATCTGGAACAGGTAGATGATTCAGGACAAGTTTTGAACCGGTCTGCCTCGGTGACAGAAGAATACTATGTGGACGGCGACGTACCCAGGGCGGATATATCTGTAGAAGGAGAGTGGAATAAAGATCGAATCTTCTGTCAGGAGGGAAAGATAGCGATCGTTGTGCCTCCGGATGCGGAAAGCGGACTGAAACAGACTGCATACTGCATTATTCCCGCAGACGAAGAGCAGGAAAATATAATACAGATGAGTGAGAGCGAATGGACGCACTGTAATGAGCTGGATCTTGTTACCTGGGATCAAGAAGGAAGTTATTGCGTTTATGTCAGGACCGAGGATCAGGTAGGAAATGTTGCATTTAATAAAAGCGGTGTGTTTTGTGTGGATCATACGCCTCCGGATGTCAGTATAGATGGGATCCATGATAAAACAGCAAATTCAGGTAAAGTGAATATTCAGGTGAAGTGCCGGGATAAAAATGGAGGTCAAAAGCTCTGTTCTGCTCAAATCAGAGGATTAAACAACGGAATTGTGATTCAGCCAGGGGAAATTGTGGAAAATGAAGAAGAAATACGATTTTCTTTTGACGATCTGCCAAAAGAGAAACAATATGATGATATTTATGAGATGACAGTGAAGGTACAGGATCTTGCCGGCAATGTTTCAGAAGAAAAGGTTCAGTTTTCTGTGAATCGCTGCGGCTCTGTTTATCATCTGGATGAAACAACAGAGGAATATCTGGATCAGTACTATCTGCAGAATTCTTTTGATCTGGTGATTTATGAAACAAATGTGGACTATGTAGGAGAATCCAGGGTGTTCTGCAGAAGAGATGGCATCCTTCAGGAACTGGTGAAAGACAGTGATTACCAGGTATCTATGACAGGAACAGAGAAGACGTGGAAACAGTATCAATATACGATTCCTGCGCAGCTTCTTGAAAAAGAAGGGATTTATGAAATCCTTCTGGTTTCCAGAGACTCTGCGGATCATATCACTGACACATCAGTGCAGGAACATAAAATATCTTTTGCCATCGATCAGACTTCCCCGACTTATCTCCTCTCAGGAATCAAAGAAAAACAGATCTTTGAGGCGAAAAAAGCGAAAGTACACCTGCAGGCATCAGATAATGTATGCCTGAAAAAAGTTAAGATCTATAAAGACAGCGTTTTGTGGAAAGAGTATACGGGGGCACAGTGGAACGATAAGGAGGAAAAGGTGATCATTGATCTGGAAGAGAAGGATATGTGGCAGACACTGCAGGTATATCTGGAGGATGCCAGTGGTAATACCTGCTGGAGCAGAGAGATTCCCTTTTATCTGTCATCAAGTGTAAGAGAGCAGGATGTACCTGTTTACAGGAAACTAAAAAGCAGTGCGGAAGAATTGGAGAAACACGGGGGAAAGGAATATTTGAATGTAAAGGAGGCATCTTTTTCCGGAAAGGAGTCAAAAAGTACTTCGGGAGGCCAGAAGCTTTTCTGGACAGGGGTTTTATCATTACTTTTGGTTTTGGGGCAAACGGTATGTACTCGACTGAAATACCGTTTTTCATATATTAGAAATAGAAGGAAAAGATAGACTTTTTTCGACATCTGTGATATTATGCCCCTTAAAGGGGTGAAAATGCTACAATGAAGAAAAGAAATTTAATAAAAAGAAACAGTGGTTTTGTGATTGGCTGTGTCCTGGCGGGAGGCGCTTCTTTTTTTGCGGCCGATGCAGTGATGACGGATGTGATACCTGATATTCATCTGGAGAAAGAAACAGAGGAGTCACAAAGTGAGCAGCAGACTGTGCTGGAGCCGGAACAGAAAGGAACGGAAGTATATGAGACAGATCCGTTTACAGTGATGGCCAGCGGCAGCGTTATCAAAGGCGTGGAGAGTGAGCAGTCGGAGAAACAGACGGAAAGTCAGTCGGAGACCCAGACGGAGGATACACAGAATCCGGAGAACACAGATCAGTCGGGTGCAGGTGAAACAGATCCGGAGTACTCTTCAGGGGATGTTGGTGACGGCGAATATACTGGTGAAAACGGAGAATCCGGAGAGGAATCTTATGGTGATGAAACGATAGATGGACAGTCTGGTCAGACGATTGAAATATATGACCCGGGAAACGGAGAATATGCTTATACGGATGACGGAAGCTGGGCCAGCGGTGATTCAGGAAACGGAGACGGAAGCTGGACGGATGACGGTTCAGGAAGCGGAGACGGAAGCTGGACGGATGACGGTTCAGGAAGCGGAGATGGAAACTGGACAGACGATGGTTCCGGAAACGGAGATGGAAGCTGGACAGACGACGGCTCAGGAAGCGGAGACGGAAGCTGGACAGATGATGGTTCGGGAAGTGGAGACGGAAGCTGGACAGATGATGGTTCGGGAAGTGGAGACGGAAGCTGGACGGATGACGGTTCAGGAAGCAATGATGGAGCCTGGACGCCCGATGATGTTATTATCTGGGGCATCAGCAGCCGCTACATAGATGAAAGCGAACTTTACAATTATAATCAGGGCCAGCTTCGATTGATCCGAAATGAGATATTTGCTCTCAATGGACGGATTTTCCGTTCTCAGGATCTGATGGATTATTTCAGTCAGAAGTCGTGGTATGTGCCTGCTTATGATCCGGATGAGTTTGATGCGAATATGTTCTATTACCTCAATGATTATGAAGAAGCCAATCTGCAGGTGATTCTGAATTATGAAGCTGCGCTTGGATATTAGAGGGGAGGGGACAGGCATGAAAGTAGTAAAAAGGATTATTATCAAATTATTGATTTTACTGTTTGTGGTGGCAGTCGGAATCGGAGGTGCGGCAGTTTATCAGGGCCAGCGTCAGAGTACCCCGGATTACACCATAGACCGGTATCTGACTTTACTGACTGAGAATAACAGTGAAAAGGCATTTTCCATGTTGGATGAGACAGATGGAATCAGTTTGACGAAGGCAGAGTTTTCAGAGGCGGTCACGGGGAAAAAGTACAGTCTGTATGCCTCTTTTAAAGCAACTGCTCAGGAAAAACGCAGGGACAGTGCCGGAAATGAATATGCAGATTATCATGTAGAGTTTTTGAATGCTGCTGATGAAATCCAGATGGAAGAGGATTTTACTTTAAAGAAACAGCCGGAACAGAGATTTGGCATGTTTGATGTATGGGAAGTGCTGCCTGATCACTGTATGATCCGTAATTTCCACATAAAAGTACCGGCAGGTTCCGCGGTTTATCTGGATGCTGTAGAGGCGGATGTGACATGGATGACGCGGGAGAAAAATTCTCCGGTGACGACCTGTACATTTCCGCAGCTGATACCAGGCGAGAAAAGTCTGACGATCAGGCATCCGATTCTGGAGTCTGTGAATACTACGGTGGATCCTTCCGGCGAGACTGTTGATTATACATTCAAAATGCCGCTGAAAGAGTCTGCTCAGGATGAGTGCAAGGAACTGGGAGTTGCTGTTCTGAAAAATCTTCTGACGGCATCCGTAAAGGAGAAGAAGTCAGAGATAGACGAGTCGTTATCTGGATGCATAAAAGAAGCAGAGAAATTTGTCAAGGAGGAAGGTGCGCTGCTTCACCAGGATGGCAGTGATTTTAAGAGTATTGCAGTGTCCGCATTTGCGGTTCAGTTTAGTGATCCTGTTTTTTCAGAGGAAAATGGAAGTATTCAGACAGAAATGACGTTTTCTTATCATTATCGGATCAAGAGGGATGTCGTGTCTGTATCGGAAGACCAGGTACAGGAAGACGGAACTCCTCTGGAATACATTGAAACAGTGGAGAATTCAGGAAATTCAACTGCAAAAATGACAATGGAATATCTGGATGGCTCCTGGAAAGTAGTCAGTCTGGAGATTCCTGTGACAGAAAAGTAGTGGAGGAGCTGGATGAATCAATTTGTTGGAATTATAGTTCCATTACTGCTTCATCTATGCACGACAGAAGTGGTGGCTGTTGTATCTGGCGGCAGGCTGGATGCAGCAGCCAGAACTTTATTCGTGTCTGTGCTGGTACTGCCCTGGGCAGTATGGATGTATCGTAAAGATAGAAAAGAAGCAGTCAGATCAGTCGGTAAATACGGGATGCAGGATATCAGGCGAAGTCTGTGCTGCCTTGCAGCGGGAGGCATTTTAAATCTGATCTGGAGCGGGCTGATGAATCTGTGCCGTATTCATCAATATTTTTCGAATGATACCCAGGAGGAACTTCTTGCCGGACAGCTCATCGTGCAGCTGGTATCGATGGGATTTCTGGTACCGCTGACGGAAGAACTGATTTTCAGAGGCATGATCTATCAGAGAATGCGAAAAATGCTTCCTTTCATGCAGTCTGTACTGCTTGCCTCTGCATTATTTGCAGTATACCATGGGAATATGATACAGATCATTTTTGCATTTCCCATGGCTGTTATCATTTGCGTATTGTATGAAAAATGGAAGCTTTTGCGTTATCCGGTCCTGTTTCATATGGGATGCAATCTGGTAGCCATTATATTTGGTCTGTTTTCCTGACAGACAGTATGCCCTGAATTTTGTTCTGACAGCAATACTGTGACAATCAGAATGTAAGAACCATTCCGTTGTAAAAAATACTTTGAATTTTGTCAGCGCAGCATATTTCTCAAATAATAATTTAATTTTTTTCACCGTATTTTAGACGAATTTGTGTGAAACAAGGAAAAAACTAATAAATAAGCATAAAACTATCAGATAATATTATGATAAAACATTAAATAAACTAATTATCTGAAAACAACGGGAAAATTTGTTATTTACAGATTGGAAAAATGGGTGTATAGTGTAAGACAGCTTATGAAGGATTCGGTTTCGCAGAATTCGGATCCTGTATTTGAGATGAGCACAGGAGGAAAAGTGAATGGATACGAGAAAAGAATCTGTATCTGTCTGCGGGACTCCGGGGCTGTACCGGCCCGAATTTGAGCATGACAACTGTGGAATCGGAGCAGTGGTCAATATCAAAGGAGTAAAGACACACCAGACAGTAGAAAATGCACTTAGTATAGTTGAAAATTTAGAGCACCGAGCTGGCAAAGACGCCGAGGGTAAAACAGGTGATGGAGTTGGAATCATGCTGCAGATATCGCACAGATTCTTTTCAAAAGCCTGTCAGGACCTCGGCATTTTTTTATCTGAGGAGAGAGATTATGGAATTGGTATGTTTTTCTTTCCACAGGATG
>JAQXWO010000116.1 GCA_029225485.1 Lachnospiraceae bacterium | reverse complement strand
CTCAGATTCTTCTGCAGCAGCTTCTCGGTCTCCATATCCAGCGCCGAAGTGGCATCATCCAGCACCAGCACCGGTGCGTGTCTGGCGATGGCCCTTGCAATGGAAAGACGCTGCTTCTGCCCACCAGAAAGTCCCACACCACGCTCTCCCACCACCGTATCGTATTTCTGAGACAGATTTGTCACAAATTTCTCTGCTCCTGCCTTGTCCACTGCCCACGCAACTGTTTCGTCTTCCATCTCAGCTTTTCGTCCGGTTTTTACATTCTGAGAGACGGTATCGGAAAACAAAAATACCTCCTGGGCCACCACGGAAATACTGCCGCGCAGCACATCCAGCGGTATCTGGCGGATATCGGTCCCATCCAGCAGAATACACCCTCCGCTCACATCATAAAACCGCTGCAGCAGATTTACGATCGTCGTCTTTCCTGAGCCGGTCATTCCCATGATGCCCAGTGTCTGTCCCGGTTCCAGAGTAAAGCTGACATCCTTCAGGATCTCATGTCCCTCCTTTTCCAGACATACATGGTCAAATACGATCTGGCCTCGTATCTTTTTCTCCTGAGGAACCGCCGTTTCCGAAGAAGCGATCTCCGGCCTTTCTTTTGCCACCCTCTGTATCTTCTTCCAGGATGCCACCGCCGAAGCGATGTCATTGCTGAGCCATCCGAGGATCTCCATCGGCCAGATCACATTGGCCGCGTACTCAGAAAAGGCCCCCAGCTCTCCGAGCGTCAGCTTTTCTCCAATGACCATAAAACCGCCTGCGACGATCACCGAAAGCAGCAGCACCTTTCCCAGAAATGAGATCAGCGGCTGATGATTCGATACCTTCCTGGTCAGATTCATGTTGAGATCATAAAATCTGTGATTATGGCGGCTGAATTTTTCAATCTCATATGTTTCTCTTGCAAAGGCTTTCACAGTCCGGACTCCGGCGAGGTTTTCCTGTGCCACCTTATTCAGTTCGGCTGTTTCCTCACTGATGGATTCGTACACAGGATCCAGTTTCTTTTCCAGATGCACCGCACAGAAACCGATCACCGGAAGGATCCCCAGCGGAATCAGCGTCAGCAGCGGACTGATCTGCATCATACAGGCGAGCACCATGACCGTGTGGACAGCCGCCTCCACCGCCAGGATCCCGACAAACCCTGTCACTGCCCAGACTTTGTCGATATCATCCTTCAGTCTCGTCATCAGTTCACCTGTATTGTGACGGTCAAAATAATCCATAGACAGGGACTGTACATGGCGGAACAGATCCCGTCTCATGTCCCGGCCTACCGTCACGCCGATGCAGTCATAAGTATATTCTTTTGCGTACTGAAAAATAGCTCTGCCCACACCGATTCCCACCAGCCCCAGCAGAAGCTTCATCAGAATCTCTATCCGGCCATCCAGAATGACATCATTAATGATATGCTTTGTGATCTGCGGCGCCATCATGTCCAGCACAATGCTGATCAGCATACTGACAAATCCGAACAGATACCATTTCCAGTACCGCTGCAGATAATGCGTCAAGGGCTTCATGTTTCCTTCTCTCCTTTCTCTTTTCCCTTTCGGGTCATACTCTGTTTCCCCAGAGTGCTATGTCGTCACAGATGTCACAGATCGCCGCGGCTTTTCTTTCTCTCCTGAACCCTTCTGAACACACAAAAGCCGGGAGCTGCTTCGCTCCCGGCGGATAGTACACTGCATATCTGTATGAAACTGCGGCACGGCATATTTTGCAACCCGAACGAAAATATACCATATCTGCTGCCGAAAGAATCCCTGAGTTCCGGAAACTCTTCCCACAAAAAAGCCGCAGCCTCTTCAGACTGCGGCACACGATCCTGTCCTTCTGACCGGAGATGCGGTCAGAAAATCCCGCGGATACGAGGCAGTAGGCCTGACTGGCTGATGATGCCTGAATAAACACCGGATATGATACCGGTACCATTGACTGACTGATGGATCATGATACGATTCTTTCTGATATTTCCAGACATTCGGCTGCCTCCTTTCCTTTATAAATCCTGATCCCATACACTCTCCTGACTGCATGACTTCTGAAGCAGGTCAGTGGTATGAAATCTTTTGTTTTCTGTGACATCTGCTCTTTACTATACGCGTACCAGATACAGGTGTCAACATGTTTTTACGGGTTTTGCAGGGGTTTTTCGTATTTTTTCAGATTCCCCGGAACCGGAACACAAATTCTTTCCGTTCATCCACCTTCAGCAGATATTCTTCATGCGTCCGCGCTCCCCAGGAATTGTCCCCGCCAACTCCCATCTGACCGAGGGATGCTCTCACTACTGTATAATGGATCTGGGGAAGTTCGTATCCGTGAGCAGCGTTTTCCAGCTCATGAGCGGTATAGGGCAATGCAGAAAAATCCATGGAATCTCCCTCAAACAGCATGCCTCTGCCCCGTTTGTCGGTTACCTTTGCCCAGCGCACGCCGGTCCGGTTGCCGCATTCCTGAGGCACAAGATACCGGGATACGCTGTCTTTTGCGGTGGTGTGATATATGCCAAGCTTCGCGCCGGTCATACGGTCATTGTAGGTCTCCTGAGGTCCCATGCCGTACCATTCGATCTGATCATAATCAGCGTCCAGCTTCATGGAACATCCGAATACCGGCATATCTCCCAGACCTTCCACCGGATCATAGGTCAGCTTCACCTCCACGGTTCCGTCGCCGAATACCGTATAGGCCATCTGGCAGGAGGACGCCGGAGTGGTAGGAAGCTGATAAGTGTAGGTCACCACTGCACAGTGCTCTTTGACTTCCAGTGTCGGTATGGAGGACGCCGGCGCCGCAGGATTTTTCACAGTCTGATACAGACTCGCGATCTTCCACTGGGCGTACCGCGCCATCATTCCGTTGCCGCAGTCATTGTCGATTGGCGCACGCCAGAAATCCGGCATCGGGATGTTTTTCAGCATCTCTTTTCCGCCGTACCGGTAGGATACCAGTCCACCGTTCAGATAGGAAAACAGTACATCAAAATGCTCGCCCCGCACACCGATATTCAGTTTGCCCCGGATCACGGTAAAGGGCTCGGTACAGGCTTTCTGTTTCCCTTCTGCTTTATATACATACTGGCCGAATGCCACTTCATGGCCCCGCTGTGCCCACAAAGTATCCTGTTTCAGGTGGAAGGACACAGTCACGGCATACTCACCCGGCTCTGTCTGTCTCTCAAAGGGCAGTTCAAATGTCTGCTCTGAAAGGGGTTCCAATGTTACAGTCATCGTTTTCCTGCAAACCAGATGTCCGTCCTTCTGCAGCGCTGCCACACAGTCATACTCCCCGAGATCAGTGAACAGATGCTTATTCTTGATCAGAACCTCTGTCTCTGACGGGAAGATCTGAATGTTCTGATAATTAAACTTAACCGTCTTCATCTTCGGAGATTCTTCG
>JAQXWO010000115.1 GCA_029225485.1 Lachnospiraceae bacterium | reverse complement strand
AGGACTGGCGTGCTTAGTGATTCCCGGCGCAGCGGTAAAGCTCTTCTATACCGGAGCAGTCTCTCTCGACGCATGTTTGAAACCTTCATCTGCCACCCGAGGATTCTGCGGCGTCCTGTATTAGTCAACTAAAGCACGATTAAACCTATCTAATGTCACAGCAGCGCCGCATAAATCTCCCTTTTGGACACTCCCCGGTCCTTCGCAGCCAGCTTCATGGCATCCTTTCTGGACTGTCCCTGAGCCTCATAATATGCGACATGCTCCGGAATACTCATCTCCTCCCAGCGCTGCTGCTCCTCCTGACGCATTTCCTCACGGCTACGTCCTTCCATCACGATCACACACTCACCCTTTGGCTCCTGCGTCTGATAATAAGTAATCGCTTCGGATAATGTGGTGGCAAAGGCAGTCTCATGCTTCTTCGTCAGCTCGCGGCAAATGGTGATCCTGCGCTCCCCCAGCGCATCGTACAGTTCCTGCAGGGTACGGACCAGACGGTGGGGCGCCTCATATAAAATCACGGTCCTGGTCTCGGTCTGAAGTTCTTCCAGAATCTGCTGTTTTTCTTTTTTCTCCTGGGGAAGAAATGCCTCAAAGCAGAAGCGTCTGGTGGGAAGGCCGGAAATGGTAAGTGCAGTCACACAGGCACAGGCCCCAGGCAGAGAAGTCACTTCAATACCGGCTTCTCTGCTGAGCCGTACCAGATCCTCCCCCGGATCTGAGATTCCAGGCGTCCCCGCATCTGTGATAAGTGCAATATTCTGTCCCGCCAGCATTTTATCAATCAATACATGAGCCTTTTCGATCCGGTTGTATTCATGATAACTGGTCATAGGTGTCCTGATTTCAAAATGATTCAGAAGCCGGATACTGTTCCTGGTATCCTCAGCAGCAATCAGATCCACCTCTTTCAGCGTACGGATGACACGCATGGTGATATCCTCCAGATTCCCGATCGGCGTCGCACACAAATACAACTTCCCCTGCTCCATCTCATTTCCTCCTCAAATACAACCCTGACTTGCATTACCGTCTTAGTTATCCACACATATTACAATTCTGATACAAAGATATCCATACTTTCCCTAATACCCGTACACATCCAGTATTTCCTGTGTATACACTCCCGGCTTCTCGTAGACGATCAGCGGTTTCTCCACCGTCACCCGCGGTCTTCCACCCCGCACAGACTCGATCAGTACCATATTTGGTTCCCGGTCCACATAAGGATAGACCATCCGCAGCCGTTTCGGTTCCAGGTGATATTCTGACAGTGTCCGTATGATCTCTGCCAGTCGGAAGGGACGGTGTACCATATAAAATCTTCCTCCGGTGCGTACCAGCTTCGCTGCTGCCTTTACGACATCTTCCAGCGTACAGAGCAGTTCATGGCGGGCCGCCGCCTTATCGAGATCCGGATTCACCAGGCCGTGCTGTCCCGTCATATAGGGCGGATTGGATGTAATCACATCAAAAGAAGCCGGTTTAAAAAGTGAACCAGCTTCCCTAATATCACCATGAACGATCTCGATCTTATCTTCCAGGCCATTCAGCGCCACACTGCGCCTGGCCATATCCACACTGGCAGGCGAAATCTCAAGTCCGGTAAAATGCTCCCCTTCCGTCTTTGCCTCCAACAGGATGGGAATAATTCCGGTACCGGTACCAAGATCAAGTACTGTTTCTCCCGGTTTCACCTGGGCAAACCCGGACAGAAGCACCGCATCCATACCGAAGCAGAACTTTTTTTCATTCTGGATGATCCGGTAACCGTTCCTCTGCAGTTCATCCAGACGTTCTCCTTCTTTCAGTTGTATTTCCATAACTGTCAGTCCTCATTCAGCTTGGAAGCTTTGCCTTCTTTCCGTTCCAGGGCCTCCAGCTCCTTCAGCTCCTTATCCATATCGTCCTTCTGTTTTCCTTTTTCTTTGCCTTTTTCCTTCCGGCGTCTCGGCTTGAATCTGAGATCCTTGACATCATACTCCTGAATCTCTTTTTCATCATCTACATCAATGATTACTTTTACTTTCTGGCGGAGCACATTGACATTCTGCACCTCTCCTCTGGTTCCGTCCGGAAGTGTCACAGAATCTCCAATCCCAGGAAGACGGCTGTTCAGATACTCATACGTCTCTTCCTCATTCTTGAGGCAGCACATCAGACGTCCGCAGACCCCTGATATCTTGGTGGGATTCAGAGAAAGATTCTGCTCCTTGGCCATCTTGATGGATACCGGTGCAAACTCGGACAAAAAGGTCTGACAGCAAAGGGGGCGGCCGCAGATCCCCACACCGCCCAGGATCTTCGTCTCATCCCTTACACCGATCTGGCGCAGCTCGATCCTCATCTTAAACACTGCAGCCAGATCCTTGACCAGATCACGGAAATCGATTCTGCCGTCAGCCGTAAAATAAAACAGTACTTTATTATTATCAAATGTATATTCAGCATCGATCAGCTTCATCTCCAGTCCATGTTTGCTGATCTTTTCCCTGCAGATGCGCATGGCATCTTTCTCTCTGGCACGGTTGCGCTCTGCCCGGACATCATCCTCCTCGGTAGCCACCCGAAGTACCGGCTTCAGAGGCTGAACGACCTTGTCATCCGCCACTTCACGGATCCCGCCGACTACGGTCCCATACTCCACACCCCGGGCTGTCTCCACGATCACGTGATCCTTCGGCCCGATCTTATAATTCTTCGGGTCAAAATAATATACCTTGCCGGCATTTCTGAATCTGACACCAACTATTTTAATCATGCATGTTCTCCTTAATCACGAGGAACAGCAGTTCCATCGTCAAATCAAAATTCACATTGGCATTCAGGCGGGTCTTTGCCTTTTCAATCGCCTTCATGACCTCTTCCGCTCCCTCATAGGAGCAGACCTTCACTGCAGCCCGGATATTGCGGATCTGATCCTTGAATACAATGCCGTCCGCATCTCTTGTAGCCTTGAAATACACCATATCCCGGTACCACAGCGCCAGAATATCCAGATAATCCGAGATAGAGATCTTAAAGTCCTGTACTCTCTTCACTTCATTGATGATCTCAGAGATCTCCATATTACCGGCATTCTTGATCAGCTGCATCGCTGCTTCCTTGATGGTATTGAAATCCTCCGAGGAAGCCAGACGCACCGCCTTTCCCACATTTCCCTGGGCAAAAGCCACGCAGATATCCGCCTGATAATCCGGGACCTGGACGTGCTCCATCAGATACTTCTTTACAACAGAATCTTCCACCGGCTTGATTTTCATGATCACACATCTGGAACGGATCGTATCCAGAAAATACTGATCGTTGGAAGTAAGCAGTATGATCACCGCATAGGCAGGCGGCTCCTCTATCGTCTTCAGGATCGCATTCTGCGCCTGCACCGTCATCTTTTCCGCTTCCGGGATAATATAGATCTTGTATCTGCCGCTGTAAGGGCGAACCTGCACATCCCCCACAAGCTGCTCCCTGACATCCTCCACACCGATGCTGGAAGGCTTTTCATGGCTGATATAAATAATATCCGGATGATTCCCACTGGCTGCCTGTTTACAGGAATGACACGTTCCGCACGGTCTTTCCCCCTCCGACGTACACTGGAGCGCCATAGCCCATGCATCCGCAAGAGTCCTCTTCCCGGATCCCTTTTCTCCACTGAACATATAGGCATGACCTACATTTCCTGTCTCAATGGAGCGTTTTAACTGCTCAATTATCTGCCTGTGCCCTACGATTTCCTCAAAACCTGCCACGCTGCACCTCCCGATATCTTCTGATTCTGTAACTGTTCAGAGCCAAATAAAATTTCAAAACAAGTGTAACATACAAATCATTTTAGGGTCTGACTCTGAACCGTCCAAGCACTATTACTTCTTAGTATAACACATTTTACACTCTCTGTGAAGCACAGGAAAAGAGTTAATCACAGATTCTCCCGAATAAAGGCTGCCGCCTCTTCCACACAGTCCTGCATTTCCCCGTTATTCGAAAACCGTCTGCTGATTCCTGCCTCCCGGATCTTCTCTTCTGAAAAATCCTTCTGATCGGCAAGAAATCTCCGGCACATCTCTTCATACTGAGGAACAGCCAGGCTCTTTTCACGCTCCAGTGCCCGGATCAGGCGCTCTCCGTCCTCTACTTCAATATAAACAGGAAGCACCTGCTGATTCCCGTAATAATCGCACATTTTCCGGTAAGATTCCAGAGTACCCAGCATCAGATAGTTTTCATGTACCAGATCCATATGTTCATCATCTGCCGTAAAATAATACCAGATCCCCTGCACTGTATCGTAGGACCGCAACTCGATGATCTGACCTGCCCGCTGCATTTCCTGCATGCGCTCCACCGTGATAAAATGATACTGCACACCGTCCCTCTCGTTGGATCTTCTGGGACGTGTCGTATAGATGACGACCGGCTTCAGATCCAGCTCCCTTCTGCGAATCAGTTCTTTATAGATACTGTCCTTCCCGGAAGAGCTCTTACCCATCATATAAAATATTTTTCCCATGGTTTTCCTTTACCCAGACTCTACTCCTTTACCAGCCTGATGTTCTCTCCTCTGTAGTCCACTAAGCCCTGCAGCGAAAATCCCTGCTCCCGATAGCTTTCCAGCCTGTCGATCAGCTGAGCACTGATCCTCTCACCCGGAATCAGCAGCGGAATGCCCGGCGGATATAAATAAATAAACTCTCCGGACACACCCCCGGCACTTTCTGCCAGCAGAGCCTCATATTTCTCACCATTTTCCGCATCTTCCATACTCATGGCTTCTTCATTCTGCAGCCAGCGGCCGGCATGTCCGGTGTCTGTTTCCGCCTCCTGCCGCGCAGCCTTTTCTCTGCAAACGTCTGTGCCGGAAACATCTGCCGCCTCCATGACATTCTCCCGCGGTATCCCGCGCACATCCTCACAGCTGTCCGGCAATCCTGCGTCGATCTCTTCCAGCGCATCACACAGACGGTTCAAGCCTTCCTCTGTATCTGCCACAGTGGTGATCAGAATCACGTAATGCTCTGCCGCCATCTCCGGCTGCAGATGATACTTTTCCCTCAATATCCGGTAAAGCTCCTGTCCTCCAATCCCGCTCTGTTCTGTTGAGATCACCAGGCGTGACCGGTCGTAGGCGAAACACGGAAATTCTTTTTCCTCTCCACTTACCAGATGAAAATGCCTCAAATGAGACAATCTCTCTCTTGCCTGCTCCAGACAGGAAATAAACCGGGCGTACAATTCCTGTCTCCGTCTCTCCATCAGACAGATGCAGCGGTCAATACCTGCCATCAGTACGTAGCTGGGACTGCTGCTCTGAAAAATGTCCAGATATTTTTTCAGACGGATCCGGTCGACTCTGTCACCGTTTGCATGGATCAGAGCCGTCTGAGTCATGGCCGGAAGTGTCTTGTGGACACTGTTGATCACCAGATCTGCTCCGCAGGATACGGCCGATTCCGGAAAATACGGATCCATGGCAAAATGAGCGCCGTGAGCCTCATCCACGATCAGCACGGCACCATGCTCATGTACGATCCGGGCAATCCCGCGGATATCGGAGACCACTCCGTCAAAAGTAGGAGAGGTCAGCACTACCGCCGTAATCTCCCTGTCTTTCTCCAAAGCATATCTCACTTGTTCCGGATCGATGCTCCCGTAAATCCCCCGGCTCATATCCACCTCCGGATACAGCCAGGACGCATGCAGACCATTCAGGAACAGCGCATGGTACACTGCCTTATGACAGTTCCTGGCCACCAGAACCCTTTCACCTCTTCGGGTACAGGCGGAAACAGCTGCCAGAAGTCCTGACGTACTGCCATTGACCAGATAGTGCGTCTCCTCAGAACCGTACAGCCGTGACGCCCTCTGCTCTGCCTCCAGCAGAATCCCCTCTGCATGGTGCAGATTGTCAAATCCGTCAATCTCCGTAATATCGATCCTGTAAGGATCTTCTATCAGATGAAACTGCCGCTTATGTCCCGGCATATGAAAAGGATATGCATCCGATCTCCCGTATTTCTCCAGCGCCTCATATAAAGTCTGCTCCACTCCAATGCCTCCTGTCCTCCCGGCAGCAGTTCCAAACCTTCCTGCTCTCATTCATAGTATAACAATCTCT
>JAQXWO010000114.1 GCA_029225485.1 Lachnospiraceae bacterium | reverse complement strand
AATTCCCGGCGCAGCGATTTGAACTCCTCCGGCCCCTGCAGACCCACCGTCCGCTGTTAAGATAACCTTCAGCAGACTGACTTCGGCCCTGCGGCGTCCTGTATTAGTCAACTAAAGCACGAAAGAGCGAACTAGAACCTATTTGTTTGAGGTCAAACAGACCTAAACTATGTAAAAAACATAGGCTTATTAAAGTACAAGCAAAGGCTGCCGCTCAATCATCCATTTTCGATGACTTTACGACAGCCCCTTTATGATGTCAGTTTTATTAATCTACCAGAATATCATTCATAAACTCATCCAGTGCGGTAGTATTTACGGTATAACCCGGCAACTCTGCCGTAGTAGTGTCTGTCTCTGTGTTCGTCGCTACATTGTATACCGATACGCCGATCCACGCCACCATGACAAGTCCAACAAGTGAAAGACCGATCTTGGTCGCCATCCACTCCATCTTCTGCTTTTTCATAATCTTCTCACGATTGCGCTTTTCTTCTTTATAACGATCCACTTTTGCCTGGCTCATGTATCTGTCTCTCCTTTGCGTTTCTTGTCACTGATGCAGCCCATAGAATCGCTCCTGAGACTGCAAATATAATAATATAGTATACACGATTTCGGAGATTTTTCAAGGGATTTTTCGTTTTCATTTACATGATGCCTACAGCAGACGACTGGGTTTCAAACGAGCAGATAACTATGATCCTTATATCACTGCCACGATCCCGCCATCATTGGCATACATGGTAGTCACGCCGCCTGCGTTGACCAGGACAACATCCTTGACGTTGATCCGCTCCAGGATGGCATTGGCCACCATCTGGCCGCGCTCCGGGCAGTTGCAGTGGGAGATTGCCAGGACTTTTTCCTCGGGATGCTCCACTTCCTCCACAAGGTAGTTCACCATCTTCACCAGAGCCTTGTTGATACCCCGGGCCTGGTCGAGCTGGGCAATCGTGCCCTCCTGGGTACCGCGCATGACCGGCTTGATCTTCAGTGCGGATGCCACGAAGGCTTTCAGATTGCTGAGACGGCCGTTCTTGCGGAGGGTCTCCAGATTCTCCAGTACAAAATAGGTATTCTTTCCCTGAATATAGTTTTCCACAGTCTCTACGACCTGCTCAAACTCCATCCCGGCCTCCTCACACTCCTGGATCTTCATGGTGATCAGAGTCTCGCCGATGGATGCGGATCTGGAGTTGAACACATGGATCTTCATATCCGGATGATCCTCGAGCACCAGCTTTTTCGCCAGCTGGGCGCTGTTGCAGGAACCGCTCAGCTCCGCAGACAGAGTCACCGCATAGGCCCGGTCCACGCCGCAGTCAAAGGCCTGTCTGTAATAATCCGGCGCCGGGCAGGCAGAAGTCGGGCAGTTGGGACTGTCTGCCACCTTCTGCAGAAAGTCGAGCTGGTCAAAAGTATCATCATCCACAAAAGCATATTCATCTACCTGCATCGTCAGCGGAGCTGAGATGATCCTGCTGTCCTTTTTCATCTCTTCCGTCCGCTCACCGCAGCTGTCCATTACGATCACGTAGCTCATAGCATCCTCCTGATATCGCAAAGCGGTCTGGTTTTCTATCAAAAATGATTTTATCATTTCGTTATGTAGTAATCAATACCACATTATAATAGCATAAGTATCTTCTCTTGAAAAGGGTGAATTGAAAAGATTTTTGTCGTTCTGTGCGACGCTGTCTGTCTCATGTGGTTTTCAAATCACTGTGAGCAAAAAATATTGAAGAAGTCTGAACAGTTAGGTTTGACCTGCTTCTTTTCTTATAGTATACTGAAACCAGTTATTTATACGTAGGAGGTCTTTTTTTGCGCTCTTTTCAGATACAGGATACCCGGGATTTTATGAAAAAATTGTTGATGGCGGATACTTTCGATACCTTCCAGCTCTCGGAGGCTTCTATCACTACTTTTGCGTCTTTCCACATGGACGGTCTCTTTCATGCGGATTATTTCGGAAGTCAGGAGGAGGACGCTTTTCCCGTTGAGAAGGACAACTATGTTCTCTGGAAACGGGTGCGGCCATTTTTCTTTGACCTGACGAAGGGGAAAAACACGCCCCTTTCCTTCCGCATTGTCTTCCGCCTCGCTCCTCACAATGTGGCAAAGCTGCTGATGCAGAGCGGTATTTCTCTGACTGCGGAGGATGTGGATGGTCTCTTCCTCAATATACGCTTTGATGAAAACGGGCTGTACTGCATCAGCGGGACTTCCCTGCGCATCTTTTCACTGGACAAATCGCTGGAGCATGCCTGGGATGCCATGCTGGAGAAGTTTTTCCGAAAAAAGGAGATTCCGTTCTGCTGACTGCCAATCGCTCCTATCTGGAGCGCCAGATGGTATCTGCCTCTGATGTTTGGGCAGCTTCGGTACTTTCGGAACCCGCAGGAAGCACCTCAATCCCTTCAGAAGATGTCCGTTTGCAAGTTCACTGACTCCTTCTGCCACATGATACGGAAAGCTCTTCACCACAGACAAAACCGCCTCGAACAGGATCCGCCCCATCACGGTCTGCTTCAGATCGGTAAATCTCGATTCCATGGTGATCGGCAGTTCAGTCGGGATCCGGCGGCCCAGCAGCTTCGCAAATTCTGCGTCTGACACCTGCTCCAGATCTGCTTTCTGATAAATCGCCCGCACCTGTTCGTCCTGACTGCTCAGGGAAATCTTCTCTCCTGCCAGATGGATGGTCTTTTTACAGATTATTTTGCTTACATTCTGTCCAATCTGGAAGCAGTATTCTCCGTCTTCCAGCAAAAACTTTTCTTCTTTTAAAGAATATCTCATCAGCTGATCCAGGGGGGTCTGCATCACCACTGTTTTCGATTCTCCCGGTTCCAGATATACCTTCTGAAAGGCGGCCAGTTCCCGCACCGGCTTCCAGAGTTCTGTCTCCGGCGCCTGCACATAGCATTGCACCACCTCCCCGCCGTATCTGCCGCCTGTATTGGTGACCCTGCAGGAAACCAGTACGTGATCCTCTTCCTGCTGTACAGACAGATTGGAAATATCAAATGTCGTATAGGACAGTCCATATCCGAAGGGATATCTCACTGCTTTCCGGGCAGTCTCATAATAACGGTAGCCCACATATACATTTTCCTTATATTTTTCCTGAATTTCTTTTCCGAAGGATGCTCCAAAGGGCACATCCTGGTAGTGCAGCGGCCATGTCTCTGCCAGCCTTCCAGATTTGAGTGACAATTACATCCGCCACAGTGAAAAATATATGACACCGGAGCAGATCATCAATCTTCCGTATCACATGGTGCTTGATTTTACCAGCCAGGTTCATGATCTGACTCACGGGAAGTCTTACAGCAAGACCGTCCGCGATGCGATCTCCTATATCAGGAATCATATCACAGAAAAAATCAGCATTGACCAGCTGGCCCGACACGTATTTTTAAGCCGCAGCCAGCTGTCTGCCCGTTTTCACGAGGAGACCGGCATGACCATCATGGAATACACACGGCAGCTGAAAATCAAGAAAGCCTGCACCTTCCTCTCTTCCACCAATAAAACACCTCTGGAGATCAGTACCTATCTTGGCTTTTCTTCTCAAAGCCATTTTCAAAAAGTATTCCGTCATGTGACAGGCATGACCCACGGAGAATACCGTCATTCCCGGTCTGTTAGCACTCGCTAAAAATGAGTGCTGATTTTCTCTTGACATTTCCTGATACTGGTATTAATATAGGGGCATGCGCAAAGCAAAGTTCATTTGTAAACTAATTTTTTCACATATTTCAAAGGAGTTGTTGCAAAATGAGTAAGCAAACAGGAAGTCTTTCGATTAACAGTGAGAACATTTTTCCTATTATTAAGAAATGGCTGTATTCAGACCACGACATTTTCGTGCGTGAACTGATCTCCAACGGCTGCGATGCCATCACCAAGCTGGCGAAACTGGAGATGATGGGTGAATACACCTTCCCGGAAGATTACAAGAAGCGGATCCAGGTGATCGTTGATCCGGAAGCCAAGACCATGAAATTCATCGATAATGGTCTCGGTATGACGGCTGACGAAGTAGAAGAATACATCACACAGATTGCATTTTCCGGCGCCACTGATTTCCTGAATAAATATAAGGATAAGACTACAGATGACGAGATTATCGGACATTTCGGTCTGGGCTTCTACTCTGCATTCATGGTAGCTGACGAAGTGCATATTGATACCCTTTCCTATAAAGAAGGCGCCGTTCCGGTACACTGGGAGTGTGACGGCGGCACAGAGTACACCATGGATGACGGCAGCAAGACCACCGTTGGTACCGAGATCACTCTGTTCCTTTCCGAGGACAGTCTGGAGTTTGCCAATGAGTACCGTGTACGGGAAGTCATCGAGAAGTACTGCTCTTTCATGCCGGTTGAAATCTTCCTTTCCAAGGCAAACGCCGAGCAGGAATATGAGACCATCGATGAGAGCGAACTTCGGGACGATGATGTGATCGTAGAGCGGATCCATGAGGATGCCAAGACAGAAGAAAAAGAAAATGAGAACGGTGAAAAGGAAGTCGTAGAGATCTCTCCGGCCCGTGACCGTGTCAAGATCAATAAGCGTCCGGTCTCCTTAAGCGACACGAAGCCGCTCTGGACCAAACATCCGAATGACTGCACCGATGAGGAGTACCGTGATTTCTACCGCAAGGTATTTATGGATTACAAGGAACCGCTGTTCTGGATCCACCTGAATATGGATTATCCGTTCAACCTGAAGGGTATCCTCTACTTCCCGAAGATCAACACGGAGTATGATTCCATCGAAGGCACCATCAAGCTCTACAACAATCAGGTATTTATCGCTGACAATATCAAAGAAGTCATTCCAGAATTCCTGATGTTGCTGAAAGGTGTCATCGACTGCCCGGATCTGCCGCTGAACGTATCCAGAAGCGCTCTGCAGAACGATGGCTTCGTCAAGAAGATCTCCGACTACATCACAAAGAAGGTAGCCGACAAGCTGACCGGTATGTGCAAGACAGACCGTGAGAATTATGAGAAATACTGGGATGATATCAGCCCGTTCATCAAATTCGGCTGCATCAAGGACAGCAAATTCGGTGAAAAGATGATGGATTACATCCTTTACAAGAACCTGGACGGCAAATACCTGACCCTCAAGGATCTTATGAAAGAAGAGGAACAGGCAGATGGCGAAGCAAAGGATGCTGCCGGGACAGCAGAGGCTGAGGATACTTCCAGGTCAGAAGAATCCGCAGGCAGCTCTGATTCTGAAGAAGAAAAGAAAAAGACCACGATCTACTACGTTACAGATGAAATACAGCAGAGCCAGTACATCAATATATTCAAAGAAGCCGGCATGGATGCTGTCATCATGAAACACAACATTGATACTCCGTTTATCTCCCATATGGAGCAGCTGCATGACGACATCACCTTCCAGCGCATCGATGCTGATGTGACCGAAGACATCAAGGAAGAAGCTGACGAGGAAGCTCTGAAGGAAACGACCGACACTCTCACCGGGCTCTTCCGCAAGGCACTGGGCAAGGAAAAGCTGAATGTCAAAGTAGAAAAACTGAAAAACGCGAATATATCCTCCATGATCACACTTTCCGAGCAGAACAGACGTATGCAGGAAATGATGAAGATGTACGGGGCCTACGGCATGGATCCCTCCATGTTCGGAGACGATGTCACTCTGGTCCTGAATGCCAACAACAAACTGGTTCGGTACCTGAACGATCACAAGGACGGCGAGCATGTTTCCATGATCTGCCAGCAGCTCTTTGACCTGGCCATGATCGCTCACAAACCGCTCTCACCGGATGAGATGACCAAATTCATCAGCCGCAGCAATGAGATTCTCATGATGCTGGCAAAATAAAAACAGAAATCCCAAAATAAACCAGGGGGACAGGTTCCGCGGCCATCAATGCGTCACGGAACCTGTCCCCCTGGCTCTCACTTATTCAAAATACATCCTCAGCAATGTCTCCAACTGCTCATACGTCTCCACCATATTGATTGCCGCCCGCAGTCTGGAGGAATTGGGGAAACCAGCGGTGTACCAGGATACATGCTTGCGCATCTCACGAATTCCCGTGTACTCTCCTTTGTATTCTAACTGCATCCTGGCATGTCGCAGCATCATTTCCAGTACTTCCTGCTGTCCCGGGGGCGGCAGAAGTATCCCGGTGGTCAGGTATTCGCTCACCTGACGGAAGATCCAGGGATTGCCCCTGGCGGCTCTTCCAATCATCACGGCGTCACAGCCGGTCACATCCAGCATCGCTCTGGCTTTCTGTGGAGAATCCACATCCCCGCTGCCGATCACTGGGATATTCACTGCCTCTTTTACCTGACGGATGATCTCCCAGTCTGCATTACCGGAGTAATACTGGTCTCTCGTGCGGCCATGAACCGCGATGGCAGACGCTCCCGCAGCCTCTGCGATTTTGGCGATCTCCACTGCATTGACTTCAGACTGAGTGAAGCCTTTTCGCATCTTGACCGTGACCGGCTTTCGGATGGCCCGCACGGTCTTTGATATGATCTGCTCCACCAGCTTCGGGTTTCTCATAAGGGCCGAGCCCTCTCCGTTTCCTGCCACTTTGGGCACCGGGCATCCCATATTGATATCGAGAATATCAAAGGGCCGCTCTTCTATACAGGCCGCCATCTGGCTGATAATGTCCGGATCTGAGCCAAAAAGCTGAAGAGAAACGGGCCGTTCCTCCGGTGCTGTCTCAAGCAGCGCTTCCGTATTTTTATTGTGAAAGGAGATCGCCTTGGCACTGACCATCTCTGTACAGATCAGGCCGGCCCCCTGTTCGCTGCAAAGGATACGAAAGGGCAGATCCGTGACTCCTGCCATCGGAGCCAGAACCACCTGATTCTTCAGTTCTACATTTCCAATTTTCATATACTCTCCTCATGTGGCCTGCGTATTAAATCACCTTTGTCCCTTCCACAATCACCTGATAATACAGCTCCAGAGAGCGGAACAATTCTCCTTTTGTCCTCTGAAGCTCCTTGATACGGAGCGCACTTCCGATCTCATCAAAGGTAAAATCCTCCCCTGCCGCTTCTGTCCGAAGCTGCAGATTGCCGTTTTCGTCCAGCTCTACCAGAAAAATGCCGCCTACATCCTGGGTGAACATGACACACATGATCTGCAGCTCATCTTTGATGGCCTGGGGCATTTTGGAGAATGCCGGGTTCAGATAATATTTTTCTTCGTATGCGTTGGCGCCGCATACGACTACATTTTCTTTGCTCATTCGTTTTTCCTGCTTTCTGTCTGTTATTATGCCTAGTATAACCCGCGATAAATAACCTTATGTTTCGCTGGTCTGCTTTCCCGACAGCACAGTTGTAAAAGCCTCAGCGTAGCCCGCTACGCCTGCGTTTTTA
>JAQXWO010000113.1 GCA_029225485.1 Lachnospiraceae bacterium | reverse complement strand
ACTGCATGGCAATGCTGAGCACCAGCAGAATATACAGGGTAATCTTCACCATGGAGACCGCAAAGGTCACCGCTCCTGCCTGCACCTGTGTGCGTTCCAGCATCTTTCTCATAGTGTGTACGATCCAGCTGATCAGCCGTTTGCCAATCACGTAAGCCAGAATACAGAGCACTACTTTCAGTCCCAGGGCCGCCGCGCCGGGCGCCAGCTGTTCTATCTGTTCCAGTGCTTTTTGCAGTAATTTTTCCATCGTAATACAACACTCCTTCTGTAACGATTATACGGTTCAAAGAGAGGAGCGTCAAGCGCAGGTATACGGCAAATTCAAACATTTTTCCATAAAAAAGCCTCACCTGCCTGTGCCGCAGATGAGACTTTCTGTTTTTACTCCTGCAGTTCAAACAGATCCAGATATCTGTTATCCTTGCCGAAGATGTAATTGTATTCCAGGATATTATAGTCGTTGATTCTTTCAAAATAAGGAGATGCTTCGTCGTCCAGCTCGTAAAACTCCCCGTCTGCCGTCCAGTAACCGCCTGCTGCCAGCACCGGAATCTCCTCACTGAGATCCAGCAGATACTGCTGATAACCGGTCATCGGAAGGGAAAGACGGTCCGCCACAATGCTGTAGAGGTAATTCATGCTGGTCTTCTCGATCGTCTCCTCCGAAATATCATAGTTCGTCCAGAGTATAAATGGAATCTTGTATTTTTCCATCAGCTCCTCCGGCGTCAGTTCGTCCTCTGCCTTTCCAAGCAGGTGCAGATAGGTGTCATCTCCCAGATTTGCCTGATGGTCTCCGTACATCAGGATCGCCACCCGTTCATCCTCTTCGGAAAAGTAATTGACCAGTTTTTCAAACATCTCATCCGACTTTTTGATCAGGTTTACATATATCGATGTCCTCGTCTTGTCCACATCACTGTCCAGCACCTTAATATCATCGGGTACTCCCTTCTTATTGGATGCCAGATAATCACCATGATTCTGTACCGTCACATTGTAGCAGAACAGAGGCGTGTTCTCCCGCTTTGCCACGTTATACTCCCGAATGATCCTTTCCGAGAGCTCCCAGTCAGAGATATACCGGCGGATATACTGGGGACGTGAAAAATCATCTCTCGTATAGAAGGTGTCAAACCCGATCTGGGGATATACGATATTTCTCCTGTAATTGGACCCGAGATAGGGATGGATCGCCAGTGTCTTGTACCCCGCCGTCTTCAGTTCTGATGCCACGGAGGGCATATTTCCCCGGACAAAAAGATTGAATCCCACAGAAGTGGGCGGCAGGAAGCCCATCGTATTTCCTGTCAGGAATTCATATTCCGAATTGGGGGTATTCGCTCCGAAGATGGATACGTACACATCTCCCTTAATGGTGTTCTCCGTCAGTCCGTGGATAAAAGGCATGCAGTCCTCCGAAAGATCGAGGCCATTTCCGATATTTTCATAATCCGCAAAGGATTCATTCATAATGACTATGAAGGTCTCCGGTGCGGTGTCCTGATCTGCAGATGTTGTGGAAGCATCGGTTTCGGAGGCTGCGGATTCTACATTTTCTGCCGCCCCTCCGTCTGCAGCTTTCTCTTCACCTGCATCTGCGGCCTCTGCGACTTCTCCGTCCTCAGCTTTCTCTTCACCTGCATCTGCATCCTCTGCGACTTCTCCGTCCTCAGCTTTCTCTTCAGTCACATCCGGCTCCGCGTTTTCGGCATCCTCTTCCCCATCTTCCTCTTCCGCAGACACTCGTCCCATCATCAGCTCCGGAAACAGTTTCCAGGAAAGATTCAGCTTCAGGGGATCATACAGTCTGAAATCCTCTCCATTCCCCGCCATTCCCTGGATTTTCCGGATTATTTCAGCGCCAGTGCCCGTATCTGCAGATACTGTGCTGCCGGAAGCCTGCAGCCGCTCTTCCTCCGCCGCTCTTTTGGCGTCTTTTCCGGCTGAAGCATTCTTGCTTCCCTGAGCCACATAAGCCTCACCGATCTCGTGTACTTTGTCTACCGAATATCCCTCCGGCTTCTCTGCCGCCAGATAAAAACAGGTGCAAAGTGTCGTGAACAGCATATCAAACTGTTTGTATCTGAGCTGATGGGTAAATCCGCCGGAACGGATATCATGATCCTCCAGAAATGACGTCCGGCAGCACACGTGAAAAAAGCTTCCGGTACACACCATCCATGCACAGAGCACCGCCAGTCTCGGCACCGCTCTCAGCACTTTGAATCTCCGGATCCTGCATGAAATGATACATATGGCAAGTGTGCAGAATGCCTCGGCGAACACATGCCAGTCGATCTCGATCTGATACCCGGATACCACCGTCATGGCCGCTCCCACGGAAAACAGATCCGCTGCGGACAATGCCTTTCCACGGAATTTGACCACATACCAGTTGACGATTCCCAGCGCTGCCACAAGGACAGCCAGCACACAGGAAGCCGCCCGGATGCTTCCTGTCACCAGCATCAGGATCGTCAGCAGAAGGAACAGAAACAGGAAGGTAAATCCCACCGCGATCGGATTCAACTCCCAGAATTCAATATGGAATTTCTCCGCATTCATATAAAGCAGTGAAAAATAGACTGCAAAGGGCACGACCGTGAACCAGGTCCAGCCGAATATCTGATTCCACTTATCCGACAGCTGCAGAGGCACGATCGTCATGACCATCAACAGAAGCCCTGTGATTGATATAAGGTAGGTTCTGTTGTTGGTAAAAAGTGTTTTTCCCGTGTCATCCACATAATATTCCGGATGCATAAAATACCAGACCAGGAAAAACAGCACCGCTGCCACCTTCAGATATTTGAAAAGGATCTCTTCAACGATTTTTACTTTCGATATTTCTTCTGATTGTTTCAATGTCGATTTCTTCTTTCTATATAATTCCATTTACCGGCAGACGTTTCTCTCTTCACCCTTCATAAAGGCATCCAGGTTCATCCAGACCTCATCCAGAAGACGCGTCCTGGACTCTACCGCCGCCCAGGCGATATGCGGTGTGATCAGCAGGCGGTCGCTCTCTTCCAGCTTCCTCAGCGGGCAGTCCTTTGACATAGGCTCTTCCTCCAGCACGTCCAGACCTGCCGCCGCTATCTTTTCCTTGTGAAGTGCCTTCTGCAGACCCTTTTCGTCCACTACAGGGCCTCTCGCCACATTGATAAAGATCGCTGACTTTTTCATCTTGCAGAATGCCTCATAATTCATCAGATGATACGTCTTCTCTGTCAATGGAGTATGTACCGATACAATATCAGACTGGGCCAGCAGCGTATCAAAATCCACCTGATGATACTCTGTGTTTGTGTTGCGTCCTGACGGGGAGCAGTAGATCACATGACAGCCAAAGGCTTCTGCGATCTTTGCCACCCGTTTGCCGATAGCGCCGAGGCCTATGATTCCCCAGGTCTTGCCGGAAAGCTCGTTAAATTTCCGGTCCATATGGCAGAAAGAATCACTGTCCGTATACTTACCGGATTTCACGTAATCATCATAATACCGCAGATGCTCCAGCAGATACAGCGTCATGGCGAACGTGTGCTGCGCCACCACATCCGTGGAATATCCTGCCACATTCGTCACGCGGATCCCCCGCTTGTTGGTATACTCAAAATCAATATTGTTGGTACCCGTAGCCGTGACCCCGATGTACTTCAGATATTTCGTATGCTTCAGAGTCGACTCATTCATGGGGAGCTTGTTGATCAGGATGGCGTCCGCATCCGCGATCCGCTCCGGTATCAGCTCCTCCGGAGTCTGTCCATATACCACCACTTCACCGAGTTCAAAAAACCGGTCAAATTTCATGTCTTCTCCCAGATTGTCTGCTTCCAAAAATACCAGTTTCATAGACTTTTCCTCCATTTCTTTTTTTACCATATAAATATGGATATTCTGTGAAGATTGTCCTGCCATTTTTTACATTGATTTTACATCGTTCATAAATTCCTATTATATTCTTCTTGTTCTTCTTTCTCAACTGTTTTTTGAAAGAAATCCAACACCTCATTGACATGCATAGTTGGATTTGATATTATTTTTATAACATTTTTATGACTGTTCAGAGCTGTTTTTTATTAATTCTGAACAAAATATATTTTTAAGGAGGAAAAACATGAAAACTGCAAACACCCTGAAAAAGAAATCTGTTTTGCTTTTGTTCGGACTCATGCTTCTGGCCATGTCCGTCCTGTTTTTCGGCAAAGGCATAAACGCAGATGCCGCCGGCACAAAGGCCACCCTGAAGGACAAGACACTCACATCAGAATATGGACGTGCATATTGTCCAATCACCATTAAAAACTGGAATCCAAAGGCAAAATACACCGTTTCCGTATCACCCGCCGATTCTGCCACGGTTGGTTATATCTATGAGAGCTCAGAAGATGCAAATAATGCAGAAATAGGTATCACCGTCAATAAAAAAGGCACGATTAAGGTCACTGTCAAAGAGACAGTCAATAATACTACCAGAAAAGTCGGCGTCTGCACCATTAAAGCATCCACCGCATCAGAAGACAGCGGTGTCTTTCTGCCGCCTGTCACATATAATTTTCAGAAAGGGCAGACTTATAATATAAATGATCTTCTCAATTCTTCGTCTGTAGAAAGCTATAAATTCAGTATCGCTGATAAAAGCATTGCCACCATCAATAAATACGGTGTCATCACAGCAAAAAAAGCAGGAAAGACGACCCTTACGATCAAGAAGGGGACCGATTCTGCTTCAACAGATATCGAAGTTGTATCCAGTACCTTTACTGCAAAAGAGAGCAAAAAAATCACTCAGCTGAAATCCAAAATAGAGGCTCTCTACAAAAAGAAGATCACAGCCGGCAATTATACCTCCTGGTACAATGAGTATTATGCCCTTTCAGAAGAATGGAAGAAATACACTGATTACAGCAATTTCTATTTCCAGGTAAACGGCAGATACACCCTCAGTGACTGCTGTAAGAAGCTTGCCGATTTTATGAAGACCAGAACCAGTAATTCTGCCTACGGCGCTTCCCTGGATGCGGTGAAGATCACGAAGCTTACCTCCAACCAGGTATCCCTTCAGCTTGCAAAGCCGGTCAGCAGGGCCGATATGGTCAATATTCTGAGAGGCAGCGGAAAATACAGCAAGAACGCAAAGGCCAACTACACCATCGTCCTGAGCCGGACCGATGGTAAATATAATTACACCTATACTTTTATCGCACCTGTAAAAGAAGGTCAGAAGGTCATCACAGGAAAACTGAAATACGCCGGAAAATATACAATCAATCCTCCTTATAAAAACTATACTCTGAAAAAGGCGGAAAAAGGAAAAACCTATACTTATACCCTCAGATTTGCAGGAAATTCCAGCATGACTTACCAGAAAAGAACCATAAAGTGCAGCTGATCTCACACAAACTGCCCGGACGCTCTGTCTGGGCAGTTTATTCATACATAAGAAACGGCCCCGCCGGAAAGGAATCTCATGAAAACAAAAGAATCAAAAATACATCTCCTGAGTCTGGTCCTGCTGTTTCTGGCTCTGGCAGTACTTCCCTTTATTGTCCGCATCTATGCGTACCATCTGGATATGGAGGAATACTCCTGGTTCATACTGGATGAAGACAGGACAGACTTTTTCAGCTATTACAAAAGCCTCTTTTTTCTGATTCTTGCCCTTTTGATGGCTGCAGATCTTATTCGTGCCCTCCTGAGAAGACATCTTTCTCCCGGGACATCCCCTGTCTGGGCCCTGCTTTTGATCAATGGCATCCTTTTCCTGCTGTCCGCCGTCTGCTCCGTAAACGTGAAAGATTCTCTGTTTGGAAACTATGGCCGTTTTGAATCGGTGTTTGTACTAATCGGTTATGAGATTCTCTGTTTCTACGCATTCCGGTACGCCTCCGATCCGCGCACTTTTCAGATACTTCTCCGGGGTCTGGCCGCTGCGGCCGCTCTCATGTGCCTTCTCGGATTTCTGCAGGCCGCCGGCATGGATCCCCTGAACCTGGAATGGGTGCAGCGCCTGATCACTCCCCATGAGCTGTGGGATGAGGTCATCGGCAATATTTCCAGCAATCTGACGCAAAATACGGTTTACCTCACTCTGGCGAATCCCAACTATGCCAGTATTTATCTGAGTATGCTTCTGCCTCTGATGTTTATCCTGTGGAAAACAGGCAGCCGGACAGTCAGATTCTGCTCCGGCTGCCTGATTCTCCTGTTATTTGCCGATCTGATACTCACATTTTCCAGAGTCGGCCTTTTTTCCCTCGGGATCATCGGGATCCTGACTCTCATTCTGCGAAAGAACAGCCGGAAAAGACACTGGAAAAAAATGCTTGCCGCTGTCTTTGCCTGTACCCTGCTGTTTTTCCTGACAGACAGTCTGTCCGGCTTCCGTTTTGCCGAACGTCTGAAGCTGACCCTGCAGTCTTTCCAGAAAAGCGACACTCCCTCTCTCACTTACATGGAGACTTCCGCTGAGGGCGTGACCCTGACCTACGGCGGCAGGACCATCACGGTCAGCTACCAGTATGGTACAGGCAACGAGAGTATCCGCATTCTTGACGATGACGGAACAGACCTGACAGACCATTACATTGCGCCGGCCGGCATTCTTGATCTGGAGGGTCTGGAAAACCTGCTCCTATTTACCCGGGAAGTCGATGAAGAAGACATGCTCACCCTGATCATCGATGAAGTATTCTGGAATTTCACAGAAGACCCGGAGCTGGGATACCTTTTTTACACCGGAAACGGAAAGTATGATACGTTGTCCGAAATTCCCAGAGCAAACCTTTTCGGGATGGAGCATATGGCCTCCGGCCGTCTCTATATCTGGTCAAGGACCATTCCCCTGCTGAAGGATTACTGGCTGACCGGCAGCGGAGAGGATACCTTCTATCTGGTCTTTCCCCAGAATGATTACGTCGGAAAAGCCGCCTATGCCGGCTCCCCCCTGGACGTGATAGAAAAGCCCCACAACACCTACCTGCTGACAGCCCTGCAAAACGGCATTCTTTCCCTGATCCTGTTTCTGGTATTCTATCTCATTTACTTTATAGATTCCATCAGGATCTACGGAAAAGACCGGCCATTTGATACACAGGACTGGATGGGCTTCTGCGTATTCCTGTCCACCGCATGCTTTATGACCGGAGGGATCTTCAATGATTCCAACATCAATATCTCTCCACTGTTCTGGGCCATGCTGGGAATCGGGATGGGGCTGAACCGGCATATCCGGGCTGAGAGGAGCCAGTACAGTGAACAATAAATGACTCATCTGACTTGTTATTTTCCCGATAGCACAGTTGTAAAAAGCCTCAGCGCAGTCCGAACTTATTTATACAAAAAAATACCATGGACAGTATCATCTTTAGCTGTCCATGGTATTTGATTTCTACGAAAATCACAAAATATCCCGTCTGCCCGGCAGCAGTGAACCGACTGATCGCCCCTCTTCTGTCACCCTGCAGAATGCCTGTGAGTCCGGACGCTCACGACAGAAATTCCTTCAGCACCTCTCTCACGATACGTTCCTGCTCCCTGGGATCCATTTGCCGCAAAAACTCTGCGCCTCTTTCCTTTTCCCGTTCCCGCTCGCTGGCGGCAGCGGTCTCCTGAATTCCGGCTCTGACCTTCGAGAGGTTGTCCTTGAGCTCCCGCTTCTCCTTTTGCGCCCGGGTCTCGACCACAGTCTCTGCCCTTCCTCTGCGCTTTCCCTTTCTGCCTTCTGCCACGGACAGGATCGCCGGAGACGGATTGACGGTCCGGACAGGCTCCTGACTGTATTCACGTTCAAAATCTTCCCGGGTTTCCTGGCTTCTGACAGTCTGATCCTCTTCCTCATATTCCCGCTCTGCAGAGGCATACTGCACACTGGCCGCCGTTCTGACCAGACCGCTGTTTTCCAGATAATCAGTCAGACGCACCTCCAGACACTCATTGCTGTACCGCGTGTCTGCGATCCCATAGGCGATGGCAGTCAGGCCTGCAGCCAGCACTCCCATCCACAGATACACATTTCCGGCTGCTGCATTGCCGCCGTTCTGGACAATTGCCACAGTGCCGCCCAGAGCACACAGCAGGCTCACCACCAGACATTGTATGCCCATGCGCTTCCACTGGTGCAGGGACATACCCCAGAATCGGTATTCCATGACACTCTTTCGGATCAGCGCCTGCACATTTCCCACTCCGTTGTTCAGATGAGCACAATATTGAAACCGCTGACGCAATTGCTGCAAAAACCGGTTATCCGGCTCTCCTGTGTTTTTCAGATCTTTCATCAGATACTCATAGAGCTGTCTCAGGATCAGCTGGCTGGCCACTCCCACCGCACACGCTGCGGCTAACACATAAAGCAATAAATTCCGGTCCATGATGAATTGTACCATATGGATGATTCCCCCTTAAAAAATTTTGGTGAGTTCCGGCATCCCCATCCGGGGACAGATCTGCATCTGTTTTGGCGCCAAGTTTGATGCCCTCCCTCAAGCACCGCCATTATAGCCGGAATTTTTAAA
>JAQXWO010000112.1 GCA_029225485.1 Lachnospiraceae bacterium | reverse complement strand
CTTGTCAAGCACCCAGAGCAGAGATCCTCTTTTGTTTTTTTCCCGGAGTGTCTCGCACAGTTCCAGGTTACGGCGTGTGGAACTGTCCAGGATCATATATTTTCCGATGGAATAGGCGGTCAGTGAGGTCAGATTCTCCAGGCCGCTTTTTTGCGTCTCAGTCAGATACTGCAGCAGGGCACCGGCAGCGATCACACCACAATTATAATCTCCAAGCCCCAGACCCTCCAGGGATGATACATGAAAATGATCTGTCAGGCTGCGGGTGCACAGTGCGTCATCAAAATACCAGGCATCAAGAGGAAATACTGAAATGCCGAGACGACTCCTCAGATCATCGATCTCCACGCCGCTCACCAGGAAAGACTGATTGCAGATCAGCTCCGTGGGAGAATACTTTGTGATCTCATCCAGAAGTTTCCGGTCACTGTCCACTTCTGTTACGAGATATTCTCCCGTCGTAATATCCACGATTGAAATCCCATAGCGGTCTTCTGTGCAGACGACGCACATCAGATAATTGTTTTTGGTTTCATCCAGAGCCTGGGTATTCAGATTGGTACCGGGAGTGACAACACGGATCACCTCCCGTTTCACAAGACCTTTTGCTTGTTTCGGATCCTCCACCTGTTCACAGATCGCCACCTTGAAGCCCTTGGAGATCAGCTTGTTGAGATACGTATCCACCGCATGATAAGGGACGCCGCACATGGGTGCACGTTCCTCCAGACCGCAGTCCTTGCCGGTCAGAGTGATCTCCAGTGCCTTGGATGCCCGGATGGCATCATCGAAAAACATTTCATAAAAATCACCGAGACGGTAAAACAAAATACAGTCTTTATACTGTTCTTTTGTTTCGACATATTTTTGCATCATCGGAGTTAACTGTGCCATTCTTTTCCTCACTTCTGTATATTCTTTATTTTCTTAACTCACCAATGTAATAAAACCCTTTGCACTCTTTCAGGTAAACATATACGGTCTGTCCGATCAGATCCTCTGTACCCGGGAAATGCACCAGGAGATTGTTGCTCAATCGTCCGGTCACCAGAGCAGGGTCATGCTCATTCAGGGATTCTACCAGTACGGGCAGCGTCTGTCCCTGTACACGGGCAGACATTTCCTGTGAAATATCCTGTACCAGAGTCAGAAGTCTCTGGAAACGGTCTTTGACGATCTCTTCCGGAATCTGATCCTTCATAGCGGCTGCCGGAGTACCGGTGCGTCTGGAATAAATAAAGGTAAAGGCGCTGTCATACCGTACCCGGCGCACCACATCCAGTGTCTCCTGAAAATCTTCTTCCGTTTCCCCGGGGAAGCCGACAATGATATCCGTGGTCAGAGACAGATCCGGAATTTCTCTGCGCAGCTTGGCTGCCAGTTCCAGATACTGTTCTTTCGTATATTTCCGGTTCATCTGTTTCAGGATCCGGCTGCTGCCGGACTGCAGGGGAAGATGGAGATGGCGGCAGATCTTATCCGAGTGCTTCATCACCTCGATCAGTTCATCCGACAGATCCTTCGGATGAGAAGTCATGAAACGGATGCGTTCCAGTCCTTCAATCTGCTCGATCTGTCTGAGCAGCTGGGCAAAGGTAACCGGTGTATCCAGGTTTTTGCCGTAGGAATTGACATTCTGTCCCAGCAGCATGACTTCCTTGACTCCGTCCTGCACCAGACTTTTTATCTCTGAAATGATATCCTCCGGTCGGCGGCTCCGTTCCCGGCCACGGACATAAGGAACAATACAATAGCTGCAGAAATTATTGCATCCGAACATGATATTGACGCCGGACTTAAAGGAGTAGGTCCGCTCTGCCGGAAGCTCCTCCACGATCTGGTCCGTATCCTTCCAGAGATCGATCACCATCCGTTCTGACTCCAGTGCAGTCACCAGAAGCTCAGCAAATTTAAAGATATTGTGGGTACCAAAGATCAGATCTACAAAATGGTAACTCTTCTTGATCTTCTCCACCACATCTGGCTCCTGCATCATGCAGCCGCAGAGCGCGATTTTCTTATTTGGGTTCTTTTTCTTCATGCTGCCCAGATAGCCAAGTCTGCCATAGACCTTCAGATTGGCATTTTCGCGTACGGTACAGGTGTTGTATACCACAAGGTCCGCATCTTCGCTGTCACCGGACGCATACCCGGCCAGTTCCAGAACTCCGCGCAGCTTTTCAGAATCCCTGGCATTCATCTGACATCCGAAGGTCTGTACAAAAAAGGTCAGGGGATGTCCGGCTTTCTCTGATTCCGATTTTACGATGGAACGCAGTTTCGAAATAAAATAATACTGCCTCTGTGGTTCATACTCCGGTGCGGGCGCATCCAGATCCACGCAGTTTAAATCAATATTGCTGATCTCTTCCTTAGGCAGTACACGCAAATCTATTTTATTATTACACATAATATTCCCTTTCCAGTGAATGTGTTTGTCTTATTTATTCTTACCATCACGTTATTTTAGTTTATACATTTTAAAATGTCAACTGCCGCGTTTTTCTTTCCCTGAAAAAGAAAAAGCGGCTTTCTACCGCTCTTTTCAATAAATGTGCCAGAAAACATGACGGAATTACAAAGTATACAGATTCTGCCCTAGCCGGAGATCACCCGGTCTTCTGTCACCAGATACATAGGACAGATATCATGTACATCGGAGGGCACTTCCTCCATCATCTGCATTTCCAGCGCTATGGCGATGGTGGGATGCTCTCTGTGGGAGGAGAGATAACGGTCATAAAATCCTTTCCCGTATCCGCAGCGATGGCGCATATCATCAAAGGCGACGCCCGGAACGATCAGAAGTGCATCCTCGTCACAGGCAGGATTTACCGGTTCCGGTTCCGGAATACTAAAATATCCGGGCTTTACATCTTCATAAGAAGAAATGTAATAATATGACATCTCACTGCCTTCTACTTTCGGGGCAGCTACTTTCTTGCCCTGTTTCCATGCTTCCCTGATCAGATCACCGGTCATGGCCTCTCCGTTATAATCCATATAAACGTATATGGCAGATGCTTCCCGGAACTCTTTCATTCCGATCACGGTTTCACAGATTTTTTTACTTTTTTCTTCCAGCTCCTGCTGGCTCATTTCCTTCCTTCTGGCAAAAACAAGCTTTCTAATTTCCTTTTTTTCCATATTTATCTCCCAGATTTTCAATTTTGCCTTCTTTTGTGAGGATATCGATATTGTCAAGCTGACTTCTCAGATTTCGTCTCACAGCCTCGATATATTCCTGACGCAGCTGTTGCTGCTCTTTGCGCTCCGATGCAGTCAGTCCCTCTGCCTTTGATTTGCGGGCCAGTTCGTTGATCCGGTCCAGTGTTTTTTTATCCATTCTGTCCTCCTGATGTTTTTGATTCTGAACAAGTATCCTGTTTTTGGTGTATCCGGTACAGATATACAGGCAGCTTTATGAATCTTTATCCAGAATATCGATCAGATAAAAATCCTTATCGTGCTGTCCCTGAAACAGGGTTCCATAATTATTCCCCTGTATGAGTTTGTGCAGGATGTGAAAATCCTCTCCGTTGGCAATGATCATGTCTGCTCCGGAGGCCGTGGCGATCCGGGCTGCGGAAAGCTTGGTGGACATCCCTCCGGTACCCACATCGCTGCTGCTGCCCTTTCCCATCTTCAGCAGCTGGTCATCCAGATGATCGACATAATCGATGAATACGGCATCCGGGTTTTTATGAGGATCATCGGTATACAGTCCGTCAATATCAGACAGCAGGATCAGAAGATCCGCATGGATCAGCGCCGCAACGATGGCTGACAGGGTATCATTGTCTCCGAATTCGATCTCATAGGTGGAAACCGTATCATTTTCATTTACGATCGGAATGGCTCCCATCTGAAGCAGCTCTTCGAAGGTATTGGAGGCATTCATCCGGTTCAGATTGTTGATCATGGTATTTTTTGTCATCAGGATCTGGGCGGCCTGATGGCCGTATTCGCTGAACAGCTTCTGATAGATCATCATCAGCTGGGCCTGGCCGATGGCCGCACAGGCCTGTTTTTCCGCCAGATTCTCCGGTCTGCGTCGCAGTCCTGCAGCCTGGCGTCCAACGGCAATGGCGCCGGAGGACACCAGGATTACATCCTTTCCCATATTCTTCAGATCACACAGCTCACGGACCAGAATTTCAAGTTTTGTGAGATTGATGGCTCCCGTTTCCGGATGGGTGATGGAAGAGCTTCCGATCTTGACAACGATTCTTTTTTTATTTTTCAATTCTTCTCTTGTGTTCATTTTTACGCTCCTGGGCAGCAGAGTTTATCTCATCAGCCCGAATTTTCGTGCAAATTTAATAATGAGATGGCCTTTTGGCATCTCGGCCAGCTCGTCGATGGTGATACCGCGGAATGTGATCATGCCGACACAATATACAACAACACCGACCAGAATGGCGATCACGGTTCCTGCCGTATTGCCTGCAATTTTATTGACGCCGGCATAGACAAGCATGACTGCCCCTGCCATAATAACGGACGCGATGGTCGGCACCGCGAAGGTTTTCCAGAATTCCTGGCGGTAGCCAAGACAGCGTCTGATGGCCATGGCATTCAGAATGCAGACAACCAGTGCAAAGAAAATATTGGCGATGACAACGGCATAGATGTTCAGTCTGGCAGTGGTCAGAAGGACATACAGCAGGATAAAGTGCAGTACCAGAGCGATGCAGCAGTTGATCAATGGCTTTTTCAATTCACCCAGGCCCTGAAGAATTCCAGTGGTCAGTGTGGAAAGGCCGTAGAAAATGATCATCAGGGCTCCCACCTGCATGATGCCTCCTGCCAGAGGAAGTCCTTCCTTCGTGCTGCTGAACAGAAGCCGGATGATCGGCTGCCCCAGGGCGCCCATACCGATGGCACATGGAATCGTCAGAAGCATGGTGAAGCGAATGGAGAGGGCGATCTTCGCCTTTGCTTCCTGCCGGTTATTTCTCTGCATGGCTGCTGTCAGAGTCGGCACAACAGAGGGAGCCAGACAGGAGGCAAGGGAAAGCGGAACGTTCATGAGCACACGGAATTTGCCCGTATAGATGCCCCAGATGGTTCCGTACTGTGCCTCTGTGTAGCCCTGACTCTTCAGTACTTTATTGAAAATTCCCTGGTCAGCAACATTTGTAATGTTGTATACCACCGTGCTCAGGACGATGGGGAGGATCGTAAGGATCAGGATACGGTAGATCTCACGTCTGGATTCACGGTATTCGGTGTGATCCCGACGCATCTGACGGCGGACAGTGCTCTTCTGCATGGTATAGATCATCATCAGAAACAGCATGGCAACAGTCAGACTCACCACAGTACCAAAAGTACCTCCCGCCGCACCCCAGGCAGGAGCCAGAAGTTCATCTCCGCCTGCAGCTACAAGGGACATTCCGTATTTGAACATGATCCCGGCGCATACGATGGATACAATGGCATTCACGATCTGTTCGATCACCTGAGAGATCGCAGTAGGGATCATCGTGGAATATCCCTGAAAAAATCCTCGGAATGCACCGACGATGGCGCAGATGAAGATGGCCGGGGCGAGCACCCGCAGAGCGTGGACCGCCAGTTCAAAGGACATAACATATTTCGTGATCACTCCGGCAAAAACATAGGTAAACAGGGCCGCTGCCCCGCCAGCCACGACAGCGAACTGAACGGCACAGAGAAATACTTTGTAGGCATTCCGGTATTCGCCGCGATGCAGCCGCTCAGACACCAGCTTGGAAACGGCCAGGGGCAGGCTGAAGGAGGAGATCATCAATATGATATTGTAGATCTCATTAGCCGTTGAATAATAACTGTTGCCCGCATCTCCGAGAATATTGGTGAGGGGTATCCTGTAGATCAGCCCGATGATCTTCGCAATGATGGATGCGGCCGTCAATATGGTGCCCTGGATTAAAAAGTTGTTGCTTTTTTTCTTCTCTTTCACTTCGAACCTCTGATCTGTATGTATTTTTGATTACTTTTTCTTATCTGGTGATTCCCAGCTGATCCAGGATCTCTCTCTGCTTTTGCTCCATCACCGCGGCATCTGCTTCTTCCATATGGTCAAAGCCCATGAGATGGAGCATACTGTGAGTCAAAAGAAATGCGTATTCTCTTTTGACACTGTGTCCGTATTCCTCAGCCTGGGCAAGTACCCGTTCTGCACAGACTACGATATCGCCCAGCAGCAGTTCTCCGCTGTCCGGGTCAAAACAGTCCATCCCTTCTTCTTCGAGGAAGTCAAAATTACCGGGTATTTCATACTCTGCCATGGGGAAGGACAGGACATCTGTGGGACGGTCGATCCCGCGCTGCTGCAGATTGATCTCGTGGATCTCCTGTTCACCGGTGATCAGGACATTGACCTGCGCTTCATAAGGACAGGTCATATAATCAAGTGTAAATTCGATGACCTGCCTGGCAATGCCGGGCAGATCGATCCCAAGATCCAGTATGCTTTCATTTTCGAATTCTACTGTCATGCTTCACCTCCGCTTTTTCTCCGGCGTCCCGGTACTGCCTGTCCGGATCCCCGGTGCCGTTTTTCACGGGTCTCATACTCTTCATATGCATTTACGATCTTCTGAACCAGAGGATGACGCACG
>JAQXWO010000111.1 GCA_029225485.1 Lachnospiraceae bacterium | reverse complement strand
AGCTTTGTTTTGCCCAGGCCGGAAAGCGCGCCGATAGCCGTCAGTTCCACGCACATAAACGCCTCACTCCAGGCAATAATTTTCAGATAGTTCACTGAAATGGCAAGCGCCTCTTCTTCATGAAAGAAAACACGGGAGATCAGCTCCGGCAAAAGCAAAAATGCCAAAGTCACCATCAACCCCCAGACAGCCACTGTGATGCAGCCATAACGGCATCCTTTTCTCACCCGCTCCATCTTCCCGGCTCCGTAATTCTGTCCCACAAAGGCATTCAGGGAAGCTGCAAATCCGTCAGACACGTTCCAAGAGACAGATTCGATCTGACCTCCCAGCCGCTGCACTGCGATAGCCGCCGGGCCAAACACTGCCGTGAAAGCAGCCAGAACCATGGAGATCATACAGTAGATCATACCCTGAAGGGCAGTCGGAATACCCATTTTGCAGATATCCCCGTAATACCGCTTTTCCTTCAGGGAATGGATGCTTGTCTGAAACAACACATTGTTCCCCTGTCTGGAAAAATGGATGGCCGAAATCAGCATTACCCCGGAAACGATCACCTGCGCCGTCACTGTGGCAATCGCCGCACCCGCCACCTCAAGTCGTGGAAAGGGCCCGATTCCCAGAATCAGCACCGGATCCAGAATCATATTGGTCACCAAGCCAAGCAGATTGGCCAGGAAAGGCGTCCGGGAATCCCCCTGGGCTGTGTACAGTCCGGTGAGGGTCTGGCTCAGATAGGAAAACAAAATCAGCCCGCAGGTAATCCTGGTGTATATTCTGGCAGAATCTATGGATTCCGCATCATTCAGATTGAAAAACCCAATCAGCGGATCCGTAAGCAACAGACAGAACGCAGAAAAAACAAGCGCAAATAAGATCGTCATCTGAACCGCTGCCATGGCGTAATTGGCCGCTTTCTCTTTTTCATTTCTTCCGAAACACTGCGCCACATGCACCTGACCGCCCATTCTGGCCAGCGATACAATGCCCTGTGACAGCCAGACATACATACCGCCCACACCTACGCCTGCCACTGCCCGGGAACCCAGCATACCGATCCACGCCATATCGGTGATGCTGTACACAGTCCCCAAAAACGAAGAGCCTACAATGGGCAGCGCCAGACGGATCAAAGTCTTCAGAATCGGGCCTTCGGTCAGTCTGTTCTGTGTTTTCTTCTCCATAATATCCTCCTGTAGAAAACATTTCCTTAATTCTTATTTTTGCATCCACATCACAAAGAGCCTCCTGCGGTCCTGCCCGTCAACCGAAAAAGTGTCTGCCACCTTTTTCTGCTGATAAGCTGTCCCGCAGGAGACTCCTACGGCTGTCCTTCCAGCCCTTTTTTCTGTCTCATCTTAACATAGATTCGCAGATTGTCAATGCAGATTCTTACCGGATATCATATACGCTTCTCAGCCTCAGTCCTTCCGGCACTCCGCTCTCGATCTTCACCCGCTTCGTTTCGGCGTTCATATCAAAATAATTGTCGGAAAGGATCAGGTCTTCATTCTCATTGAGGATCTCCACGCTCTTGGCGTATGCTTTGGAAGTCACGACGATTTCATCGCCCTCCACCTTGCAGGTAAGCTGCGGATCTGCGTACTTGAAATACTTCGGATAAGAGAAATTCACCGTACCTTCGGAAATCACCTCTCCGTCACGGAGCAGTTCATAGCTGACATACTCGGAATAAATGTCTGCATCCGGGAATTCCACCTTGTCCATCCATACGCTGGTCAGAGCCGGAACCGTCAGATCCTGCTCACCGCTCTGAAGAATCTCAGCAGCCGGATTGCGCAGGGCCCAGCGCACGGTCACCCGGGCATCCTCCATGGACTCATTTGCCACATTCAGACGAATGGATTTTTCAAACTCAAAATGCTCCCAGTTCAGTTGCTTCTCCGCAGACATCAGTCCCTGCTCCTCGCAGGAGATCATCAACGGTGCAAAGAAACGCTTTGCATAATAGTGAAGTGCCTTCAGACGTCCGCAGTAATCGATGGATGACCAGGATGCCACCGGCCAGCAGTCATTGAGCTGCCAGTAGATAGCCCCCATGCAGCGGCCCCGGTTGCGGCGGAAATGCTCGACTCCATATCGGATACCGTCCGCCTGCAGCAGCTGTGACGCATACAATACCGTCCGGAAATCTGACGGGTATTTGTAAGTCTGCTGCATGTAATTCATGATCTTTCCGTTTGCGCTGCCGTTTCTCTGATGCTTCTCCATGACATAGGAAAAAATATTGTAATCGTCCGGATCATCGCTGATCTTCTCGATGGTCTTCATGGTCGGGAAGGACTGGAATCCAAACTCGGATACGTAACGGAAGAAATATTTGCGGTACTCGGTAAATGGCTTGTTGCCATGCCATACCTCCCAGTAGTGTACATCGCCCCGGTTCGGATCCTGAGGATGGTCAAAGCTTCCGCCTGAGGACGGGCTGGAGGGCCAGTAGAAGGTTTGCGGATCATATTCCCGCAGTACCTCCGGGATAATTCTCTCATACATAAAGAGATAATCGCGGACTTCTGATTTCTTCGTCACCCACTCATTGTCCTGTGCCACGAATTCTTCCATCTCGTTGTTTCCGCACCACAGTCCCAGACTGGCATGATGGCGCAGACGCTTCACGTTATCAATAAACTCTGCCCGGATATTTTCCTCAAACTCCGGTGTCAGATCATAAACCGCGCAGGCAAACATGAAATCCTGCCATACCACGAGTCCCAGCTCATCACAGATGTCGTAGAACCAGTCTTCCGGATAATAACCGCCGCCCCATACACGGATGGAGTTGAAATTAGCCCATTTTGCCTTTTCCAGAAGCGTCCTGGTGGTCTCAGGAGTCACACGTCCCAGCAGGTGGTCCTCCGGTATATAGTCAGCGCCCATGGCAAAAATATCCACACCATTGACCTGGCAGGCAAACAGCTCGCCCCACTGATCCTTCTCCTGATGCATCGTCATCGTGCGAAGGCCGATCCGGCGCTCCCATACATCCAGCACTTCCTCATCAAAATAAAGTGTCACCTTTATGGTATACAGATTCTGCGGACCGTATCCGTTGGGCCACCAGAGCTGCGGATGCTCCACCGTCATCCCCTCCGGGCATCCGGAAGCCTTCGTCACAGTGCCGTCCGGTGCAGTCAGTTCTACTTCATAATATAGTCCGCTGCCCGCTTCTTCTGTCTCTTCTTCATAAGTATATTCATCTATGCATTCAGCGCCGTCCACCGTCGCATAGATCACGCTCTCTGCCGACTCCAGACCGCATGCCATCTCCGGACATCCTTCCACTTCCACATCGAAGCTCAGATCCACAACTCCGTCATGATGCTCCTGGGACACATAGACACTGTCGATTCTGGCCGCTCCGATCCCAAGAAGAAATACCGGACGGAATAATCCGGCATCCGGAAGATGTGCGCCCCAGTCCCATCCGAACATGCAGTGGGCCTTGCGGATATGTACAAATCCGTCCATGGCATCCCCGGAACCGAGGGTACGGCTTTTCTCAAATGCCTCTGCAATATACTTTGTCGGAGAATGGAATACCACTCGCAGTTCATTCTCTTCCGGCTTCAGAAGAGACTTCACTTCATACTCCCAGACACGGTGCATATTGTCCGGAGAACCGATCAGCTCGCCGTTCAGATAAATATCGGCGATGGTGTCCACACCGTCAAAATGCAGTACGACACGCCTGCAGGCCAACAGGTCACTGCCGCAGGAAAACTCCGCTGCATACTCATAATCCTCATCCATCAGCTTCAGGGCTTTCAGCTCATTGTCCTTAAAAAAAGGATCCTCCATCTGCCCGTTGCGCAGCATGTCCGTATACACAGTTCCCGGAACCACCGCCGGGCTGTATGCCTCATCACCGACACGGCGCATGTTCCAGTTCTGATTCAGGCTCTGTTTTATCATGATTGCCTCTGCCTCCTTCAATAGATTATCGTTTTTGCTTTCAAAATCTACCACATTATACCAGTTCTGCGTGATACATTCAACTGCTGTTTGCACGTCGATTCCAGCGACGCCATCCGATGCTGCATGTCCACATGTGCTGCCTGCGTTCTGGACATCGTAAAAATCTGTCTGCCGGTGCAGGGCGGAAACCGTCCTTTCCTGGCAGACAGATTTTCACAAGGTCCATCTCGATGTCAGACATTGCGGACATGCAGCACCGGACGGCTGTGTATTCCGGCAAACAACAATCCAGACAGTCATATTTATGTGCATATATGACAACTACTGCAAGCACTAAATATTCCTCCCATTACCTGTGTTAGAGCCCGCTTGAAACAGCCAGCCTGAGACCAACAGAAATAACCAATCTGAGACCAGTAGAAACAACCAATCACAGTCCAACTGAAAAAGCCATTACTATATTACTCCATGCTCTATAATGGTGTTAGCCAATGCACCATGAAAGGAGAAACATGAATGAAAATAATAGTAATGACTTGCAGACTATCATAACACAAGTCATTGAAGAAATGAAGTCTGAGCAAGGGCATAAGTTTGATCTCAATAAAATTAACCTTGCTGAACTGGAACGTCGTACCGGAATGACTAGGGCACAGTTGCGGCGATTACAAAAGAATGGATTCCAGATAACACCACATGCTCTTACTGGTCGTAAAGCAGATACTACAATTATCTCTGGTTACACAGGTGTAATAGATGATCTGCTTAGAAAAGGAGTATCTAATTCAGAAGTTATTCTGGAACGAATCCAGGAACAAGGCTATGCAGGCAGCCTAACTACTGTAAAAAGATATATCAGCACCCATAAAGATCTTATCCCTCCCAGAAGGCAGGCAGTTGCACCACAAGGTAATCGCGGACGCCGATACTCCAGTGATGCTGGTGAGAGTTATCAGATGGATTGGGGATTTGTCAACGTGGACACAGGTGATGGTGATTCTTACAAAGTAGCCTGTTTTGCAATGATCTGCCATCATTGTGGTGAACGCTATATAGAGTTCTTTCCGAATGCGAAACAAGAAAACCTGTTTATTGGCATGATTCATGCTTTCAAACGTATGGGGGTTCCGGAGCATGTACTCACAGACAACATGAAAAGCGTTGTGATTCATCGTGATTCCGAAGGACATCCGGTTTGGAATCACGATTATGAAGCGTTTATGAATACCATCGGCTTTGAAACAAAACTATGCAGACCCAGGCATCCATTCACGAAAGGAGCGGTGGAGCGCCTCGTACGTTTTGTAAAAGAAAACTTTCTTGCTGGACGAGTCTTCGGTACCATTACGGATCTTAATTATGAAGCATGGAAATGGTGCGATAATCAGAATAATCGATATCATAAAGCAGTTGATTGCATTCCTCATGAAAGACATTCTATCAGTTGTATGAAAAATGCAGCAATGCTAAAAGATACCTTTGATGTCCGAAAATATCTGTGTCCTATCCGATGCATTTCGTTTGATGGTTTTGTTACATATGAAGGAAGACGTTTTGGCGTTCCATACAGTTATGTCCAGCATACCTGCCGTGTTCAAAGAGAAAACTTCACGCTATATATTTATGATTTGGAGTTGCGAAAAGTCTTAATCACCCACGATGTGACATGGAGCCGGAAAGACAGCTTTTGCAAAGGTCAGTTTGCAGATGATCAACCCGAAGAAAAGCCTTCCGTCCCAGTAAAAATCTGTATCTCCCAGAAAAAAGAAAACCCACCGAAATCTGCTTTTGCAAAGTTTGCTTTTGGAGGTGACTGGAATGAATGAAACACTGATCGAACAGATTCAGACAGATGTCTCTGCGCTGGATATAAAGATAACTGCTCAGGAAATCGCATTATATCTGTCGGAAAAGAAAGTTCCACCAGAACATCTGGAGGCCATGAAAGAATTCATAGCATATCTAAGACAAAACCAACGAGATAAAGCAATCAATGCACTGTTACAACATAGCCGCATCCCGCAGAAAGAGCCAAGTACATTTGAAAACTTTGATTTCAGCAGGATAACTGGTGAAAATGCTGTTCAGATAAGAAATCTTCCAAATCTGACGGCACTTTATTCAAGGCAGAACATAGCCTTTATAGGACCACCGGGAGTTGGTAAGACACATTTATCCATGGCATATGGTAATTCCTGCTGTCGCAAAGGATTGAGAGCATATTTTATAAAGGCTACTGAATTGAACGAAAAGTTCACCAAGGCACGAAGAACAGGTACTGAGAGCAGTACTATTTCAGGCCTGGTCAGACCTTCCTGCCTGATTATTGATGAAATAGGTCGAAGCATCTTCGACATGGAAAACACACGCTTGTTCTTTGATATGATCGACCGAAGATGCAGTAAAGAAGGTCCTAATTGCATAATCTTCACCAGTAATCTGACTCCCGATAAGTGGCGGGACTTCTTCCGAGAAGAAGATGCATTACTTTGTGCGTTGGATAGAACATTCGATGCTGCTACTGTTTATCTCATGAAGGGTGAAAGCTATCGAGGACGAAACTTAAAAACTTATTCGATAGAAATCAGCGATCCCGCTGAATAACTGTCGGTAATCTATCAGCCAAGCAGGTGCATTGGCTATTTCTAATGAGCTCGGATTGGTTGTTTCTGCTGGACTCTGAGTGGTTAATTCCTCCGGGCTCTAACACCTGCGAAGATATATTTAATTTAAAGCCAAAGAATAATTATAAATGATAGCTGTGATTCATGTCTATTTGAAAACCAGCTGTCTGGCCCGGGCATATCCAATGCGTCTGACCTCGAAACGGACAGTCGTAA
>JAQXWO010000110.1 GCA_029225485.1 Lachnospiraceae bacterium | reverse complement strand
AATTCACTGCATTCTGCAACCGTAAGTGTTGCGATCATCTTTGATTCTTTTTCTGCCACTTTTACCCCTCCAGTTTGTTGTACCCTTTCAGCTTTGAAAGCACGGATCCTTTCGTGGATGATTTCGTTTTCTTATCTTTGGTATGCTTCATCCCTTTTGCATATCCCAGATATCTACTCTTCCTCGCCATCGTCTTCCTCCTCAAAATTGTCGTCCTCTTTCAGGGTGTCCAGGTAGTCCTCTTCATCATCCTCTGAATAATCCATGTCAGGATCTGCAGCTGTCTTGTCAGGCTTATTCTTAACGGATCTCATGTAACAGAACCCGCTAATGCCGCCTGCCGTCGCAATAAGGATCAGTGCCATAATGCCTGTTACATTTTTAGGCTTATCCTTTTCAGGTTCCTCCACAGCAGTCTCCGGTTCTGTTGGTTCTTCGGTTGATTCTTCTACGTTCGGTGCAGTCTCCGGCTCTGTAGTGCCCATACCTTGTGATTCCAGGTATTTTTCCACCTCTTCATCATCCATCAGTGCCAACAGATCTGCTTCATCAACCAGATTCAGGAAATGGACCGTTTCCTGTCCCTGGTCATCCCTGTCTATGATGATATAAAAGAAGTTCCCGGATTTACTGGTCACTGTGATGAACTGCTTTCCGCCTGCCTCAATTGAACCATAGTCATCAACCAGATTCATGTTGCCATCCGGAGTCAGAGGTCCCCAGTTCTCCCCTGTCTTGGTTTCGGTCTCCTCTCCTTCACAGCATTTCCAGTCATATACACAGACCTCACAGTCCTCATTGATATCATCCTCTGAACATTTTGTTTCACAGGTGCATTCTGCTTCCCTGCCCTGCGCAAATGCTGTCATCGGTGACATGCCGATCACCGCAGCCATACCTACTGCAATTCCTCCGATGCATTTATTTTTGATTGCTGTTTTGATTCCAGTCAGATTAATTCTCATCATCTTCGATCTCCTCCATATCCTCATCTTTATCTCTGTTTGTATCTGCCACATAAGAAGCCGTGCTGCTGTGGCTTTCCGCCACTGCACCCTGGGCAGCCTGTCCATTCAGCAGTGACTGCAGCTGGCCGCTGTTTACAAGCTTTAGGAACTGTGCCAGCTGCTCCGGTGACATGTTGTAGGAAGTAACATCGTTTACGATCTGTGCTGCTTCCTCTTCCCGTAATCTCTCTTCGATCTGCTTTACTCTGGCGATCGCCTCTTCTTTCTTGGCAACTGCCTTTTTCAGGTCAGCACGAAGCTTATCCAATTTTGCGTACATAGATTATCTCCTCTCGTTTTCATTTAAAAAGCGCCCTGTTTTCAAGGCGCCTGCTTATGGCAGTCTTCCAAAACAGTATGCATGGGCTCTCCAGTAAGCTGTGTCATAGCTTGCATACTGAACCGGATTTCCGCAGTGGACCATGATCTTATTCACCGGATCCACAACGATACCCACATGACTGGCACCGCTCGTGTTATACGTTCCTTTGAAGAAAACCAGATCTCCCGCATGGACATCTGATGCAGATACCCTGACTGTGGAATTCTTCCATCCATTGGCTGTCAGTCTTCCATAATTCCACCCATTACCGCAGTGATTGATCACATAGCTTACGAAGCCCGAACAGTCAAAGCTGGTATCCGGACTGGAGCCTCCCCACACATACGGATATCCCAGATATTTCTCTGCCTCATGAAGCATCCTTGCAAACTTTTCATCCGTCATATACTCCCCGGGGACTTCATAATCCTCATATTCCTCCGGGACCTCCGGACTGGCGTATGGATTATCCCCAAAGAGATATGGCTTGTTGCCCTTTGTTTCAAGAAGGATCAGATATCTCTGCATCTGGTCATCACTCAGTCCCAGGGCATTTACGGCTGCCGATATTCCGCCGTTGGTCAGCGTGACTTTCAGGATATGGTAATCATATTCCTCTTCCTCCTCATGTTCTTCCCCTGTTTCAGGATCTGTGACGATTACCGGTCTCGTCCTTCTCTCGACTGCCTCCTCTGTTGTCAGCGTGTGCTGACAGTCAAATATCGTCTGCAGCATTGCCTGTACTTCGGACGGCGTATAATCCTCATACAGAACCGTCAGGAGCGCCGCAAGCTCAAACGGATTGTGGGAGATCTCAGCTAATGAATACTGATATTCATCGTAGCCCGGATATTCCGTCTCGATATGGTCCAGCCTGTCCTGCAGATCTGATTCCAGGTCCTCATAATCATTTTCGACCTCTATGATGTCATCATCATCTGCCGTAAAGGATGTTACGATCGTGATATCATTACCCGCTCCCGCGAATGCAGAACAGGAAGTTAGTGAAGCCGAAATCACTAATACAACAACCAGTATCACGGCAGTGATCAGAAAGATTCCCGGATGGTCTTCCATGAATTCTTTCAGCCATTCCGCCAGCCGCCCCACCAGATCTCCTGCCTTATCAGTAAAACGTTTTGCGATGTTCCCAAAACTGTTTGCTGTCTCGGATGCCTGTTTCTTATGAGCGGCTTCTGCAAATTCCTTCTGCATGAGCTTTTTTCTGCCATTCCGGGCAGCCGCAGACTGTGAACCTTCCCCTGCCTCACCGGCAGCTTTTGCTCCCTTTGCTCCCTGGACAGCATCAAGATGCTCATTTCTGGCATGAAGCTTCTTTGAATAATTCTCTGCCCTGGCCTTATCAATGGAATGCTGTCCCTTTCGGATCCCGGTTTCTGCGACTGTCCAGCCACACTCCAGGGCATCAGTTCCAGGATTGTCATCTCTCCCATCACCTGAATCAGCCTGATCGGCAATGGCATGCCTTGCCTTCGCTCTTAAGGCTTCATCCGTATAGATCTTCTTTCTGCCCTGCTTCCTCAGCTTAGCCTTTTTCTTAATCTCCTCGCTGGTCAGGGAATTATCCTTTTTCCCGTGGCGCAGCTTTTTTCTGTAACTGTCGGCAGCCGATGTCTCATTTTTCAG
>JAQXWO010000109.1 GCA_029225485.1 Lachnospiraceae bacterium | reverse complement strand
GCTTATCCAGATAGGACGGAGAAAGCTGGAACATAACTGAGCGAGTAAGCGAAGCTTACGAGCTCCCAGCGTTTGAAGTTTGTGGTAGGGTTAAATAGAAGGATGTAAATGATTCTGTATGTGGTTTTGAAGGTATGTATATATTACATATGGCAATGAATATTTAGGAAAAAAGAAATAAAAAGTGTTGACATTTCCAGTAATTTGCTATATAATCTTCTACGTTGAAACAAAATACTATGTGCGTTTAGCTCAGCTGGATAGAGCGTTTGGCTACGGACCAAAAGGTCGGGGGTTCGAATCCTCTAACGCACGGTAAGGCATCCAAGATTTTCTTGGGTGCTTTTTTCGTCAACTGGATTTTTATCTGACCATAGTGTATAATGCAAAAATATAAGAGATCAAAACAGCAATAAGCAGTGAAAGAAAGTGTGAATAAATGAATCAGAATCTCAATGAACATGTGGAAAACGCCTCGAACAGTGCACAAAATGAACAGCAGGACAGAAAACAGCGTCTGCGGCAGCAGTTTTCTTTTTCACTTGAGGCAGACAAAGAGAAATTCATTGGCAGACAGACCTATCTGTCGGATGGTATGAGAAAAGAAAATGATGCGGAGCACGCATGGCATCTTGCACTGATGACGATCCTTCTGAGTGAATATGCGAATGAGCCCATTGATGTGTTGAAAACAGTGACTATGGTGTTGATCCATGATGTAGTGGAAATTGATGCAGGAGATACGTATGCATACGATCTGGAGGGGATCAAGACTCAGCATGAAAGGGAAGTCAGGGCGGCAGAGAGGATCTTTCAGCTGCTTCCGAAGGATCAGGCTGAAAAATTGAAAGGATTGTGGGAGGAATTTGAAGAAGGTGAGACAGCGGAAGCACGATTTGCTCATACGATGGACAATATTCAGCCGATGATGCTGAATGCAGCCACGGATGGAAAAGCATGGGAAGAACGGGGAATCCGCCTGTCCCAGGTGCTTGGCAGAAACAGGAATACAGCAGGCGGTTCCGAAACGCTGTGGAATTATGCGCTGGAGCATTTTATCAGGCCGAATGTGGAGAAAGGCAGACTTCAGAGAGATGTAAATTCAGATGGAAGTAATACAAAATAATCAGGAGCAGGATGGAACAATGACAGAGAAAACGTATAGATCCCTTCAGACAAAAGAACAGATACTGGAATATTTAAGTCAGAGCGAAGGGGCGGTGTCGGCTGTTGTGGTGGATGGGCCCGGAATGGGATATCGGTGTATCGCGGGAAAGGATGGATTTATCTGGGAGAGTATACCGGCAGAGGAAAATCATTGCCTGGAACTGCGCAGGAAGATATGTGCTTCCGGTGGTATTGATACATCCGGAGAGGGCTGTCTTTTAGAAGAAGTCTGTGGTTCAGGAGAGTCTCGGAGGAAAGAAGTGTCCGGACTCATGGAACCGCCTGAGACTGGACAGAAGATTTTTACTGAGATATTCGGCCGTCGGCCTGAGCTGGTCCTGTGCGGAGGCGGCCATGTGGCCATGGCGGTTCTTCAACTGGCACAGTTTCTGGGGATTCCTGCGACAGTTATTGAAGATCGTCCCTATTTTGCAGATCAGGCCAGGGCTGCAGGGGCGAAGCGGGTGATCTGTGATTCCTTCGCCCAGGCATTAGAAGAGATCCGGGGCGGACTTGACACATATTTTGTGATTATGACCCGGGGTCACCGCCATGATAAGGTCTGTCTGGAATCGATTCTGCGCAAGCCATTTGCCTACGCAGGGATGATGGGAAGCCGTTCTCGTGTACGTTTGCTGAAAGAGGTGCTGCAGGAGGAAGGATTCTCTGACCAGGAGCTGGACATGCTCCATGCACCGATTGGACTGGATATCGGCAGTGAGACACCGGAGGAGATCGCAGTTTCTGTCATGGCAGAAATCATCCGTGTCAAAAACAGAAATCATAAGACCTCCAGTCTGTCGGATGAGATTCGGGATGCGCTTCTTCAGCCGGAGAAAAAAGTGCTGGCGACCATTGTGAAGCGCAAGGGTTCTGCACCGCGCCAGGTGGGGACAAAGATGGTGATCTTCCGGGACGGACGTATTGCGGGAACTATCGGTGGAGGATGCATGGAGGCAGAGGTGATCGGACATAGCAGGGAGCTGCTGCGTGAAGCAGACGGTTCCGGTCACTGCAGGCTCGTACATCTGAATATGACAAATCAGGATGCGGAAGAGTCCGGCATGGTTTGCGGCGGCACACAGGATGTCTTTCTGGAAATACTGAGATAAAAAAGCAGCTGTAAAATATAATTGAAATTATGGGCGGAAATGGTACAATAGGAATATCAGTAAGATACATACCTGTAGGAGAAAGTCAAACAGGAAGAAGAGGACAGGAGCTTTAGGGAGACTAAATGGCAGATCATATTTTTCATAATGGAAGAATTTATACAATGAGCGGGCAGACGGCGTCTGCCATCGCTGTGAAGGATCGGCGGATCGAGGCTGTGGGCACGCTGGAAGAACTGCAGCCTCTGGCAGACGGAGAATGCGTGTTTACGGATCTTCAGGGCAGATGTGTGGTTCCGGGTTTTAATGACACCCATTGTCATCTGTTGATGACCGGACTGAAGTATGAGCGGCTGAATCTGAACGGGGTAAAGTCCATGGAAGAGCTTATCGAGCGGGGACGCACGTATATCAGGGAGAAAAATCTGCCGGAAGGTGCCTGGGTGATCGGCGGCGGATTTGATCAGAATATATTTGAGGATCCGGTGCTGCCGGACGGGCGGGTGCTGGAAGCAATTTCTGATGTTCATCCGGTGATGGTGGAGCGGATCTGCGGACATGTGGGAGCAGTGAATCCTCTGGCCATGTCTCTGGCAGGTTTTGATGAGAACACTAGGATTCCAGGAGGCGTGCTGGCCCGGGATGAGGAAGGGCATCTGAACGGTATTATATGGGAGGCTGCCCTGGATGAGTTTAAGCTGCGTATGCCGAAGCTGGATGTGATATCTGCAAAGAAGGCGATTCAGACTGCCATGAGCAGGGCGAATGAAGCAGGACTCACCTCCATCCAGTCAGATGATACAGACGGTGTGCCGCTGGATGTGACTTTGCAGGCATACCGGGAGCTGGAGGCGGAAGGCAGGATGACGGTCCGTATTTTCCAGGAGGTGCACGCTCCGCGGATGCAGGCACTGGAGGAGTTTCTGAAGCTGGGACTGAGAACCGGGGACGGCAGTGATTTTTTTAAGATTGGAAATATTAAGCTGATCACAGATGGATCCCTGGGGGCCAGGACAGCCAGACTGAGAGAGGACTACAGTGATGCGCCAGGAGAGAAAGGGATTGCTGTATACACTCAGGAGGAGCTGGATGAGTTGGTGCTGGCTGCCCACAGATCCGGGATGCAGGTGGCCGCCCATGCCATTGGTGACGGAGCGGCTGCACAGTGTATCCATGCTTTTGCAAAGGCATGGGAGTCGGATCATGTGGATATGAGAAACCGGATCGTTCACTGTCAGTTTGTGGATGAGCAAATGCTGGATCAGATGGCAGAGAATCATATTGCGGCGGACATTCAGCCGCCGTTTGTGCCCAGTGATTATCCGCTGACTGCTTCCAGGCTTGGTGAGAGAGAGGCTGGCGGATATGTGTGGAAATCCATGATGGAGAAGGGCATCCATGTAGGCGGCGGTTCTGACAGTCCGGTAGAATCCTTCAGTCCGATCTGGGGGATCCACTGTGCGGTGAACAGGACGGATGAGCATTTTCAGCCTGCCGGTGGATGGCATCCGGAGCAGAAACTTATGGTGGAGGAAGCAGTCAGACTGTATACTTCACATGGTGCATATCTGTCTTTTGAAGAGAATCAGAAAGGTACGCTGGAACCGGGAAAGCTGGCGGATTTTGTGGTGCTGGATCGGGATTTATTTGAGATCAGGCCGGAAGAGATCAAAGATACGAAGATATGTATGACTGTAGTTGGAGGAACGGTAGTTTATGCCTCTGCGGCATATATGGGAGCGACAGGACAGAACAGGGAGGATACAACATGGGATTGCCGGAAAGCTGCAAATTAGATTTACATTCCAAATGGCCTCACGGACAGAGAAATCTGATCAGTGATGTGCCGGGAGTCAGAGTGGGACATGCCACCATCGATGAGGGGGATGTACATACTGGGGTTACAGCGATATTGCCCCATGAGGGGAATCTGTTTCGGGATAAAGTGATGGCAGGAGCGTCAGTGATCAATGGGTTCGGAAAAAGTATGGGACTGGTACAGGTAGAAGAACTGGGAACTATCGAGACTCCGATCCTGCTGACGAATACCTTGAGCATCGGTACCGCCTGTGAAGCACTGACCAGATATATGCTGGAGCAGAATCCGGATATCGGTGTGCTGACCGGGACTGTGAACTGTGTTGTCACAGAGTGCAATGACGGCCGTCTCAATGATATCCGGGGTATGCATGTGAAGGAGTCCCATGTGCGGGAAGCGCTGTCGGCAGTATCAGAGGACTTTGAGGAGGGAGCTGTCGGCGGCGGCACCGGTATGGTCTGCCTGGGACTGAAGGGCGGCATCGGTTCTGCCTCCAGAGTAGTGCAGGCAGACGGAAAGGATTATACGATCGGTGCTCTGGTGATGTCCAATTTTGGAGCACCGGGCAATCTGGTGATCGGCGGGAAGCATTATGATACGAGACTGGCAAATGCTGCACCAGGACAGGAAAAGACAGAAAAAAAAGATAAAGGTTCTATTATAATGATCCTTGCCACGGATATTCCGCTGAGTGAACGACAGCTGAAGCGGGTGGCGAGGCGCTCCATGATCGCTCTGGGACGCACCGGATCCTACTGCGGCAACGGCAGCGGGGATATTGCTCTGGCATTTACCACGGCAAATCGTCTGGAGCATTACAGCAGGAAGTGTATTCTGGAGACGAAGATGTTTTATGATGAAGAGATCGACCGGGTATTTGAGGCCGCTGCGGAGGCGGTGGAAGAGTCCATTGTGAGTTCCCTGTATCATGCCAGGTCTATGACCGGGATCCGGGGGAACAGGGTGCTGGGACTGCAGGATTTCCTGGAAAAGTACAGTGTGTGAGAGGAGTACCGGAAGACGGAACAGAAAGAGAGTGAGAATGAAGAGACTACGTGAAAATGATATCAGACAGTATATTCAGGCAATATTTTTTTTCATGCTCCTGGTTTTCTGCCTGCTTCTGCTCTTTTTCTTCTTTGTGCAGAAGGATGTAGAAAGCAATGTGCAGGCTATTATTTCGAACAATGTGGATCAGCAGAGCCATCATTTCCAGTCGATTCTGGAGGCGCAGTATGATTATCTGGACGGGGTGGCTGATTATATCGGTAAATCGGAAGAGCTTCTTTCGGAAGATAATATGGAGCTGATCCACTTCATATGTGAGAACAGTGAACTGGAACGGATGTGCATCGTAGATGAAGAAGGCATTGCCCACTATGATTCCGGCGAAGAAAAATCGGTGGCGTTTCGCAGATATTTTAAAGAAGGAATTTCCGGTCAGAGGACACTCAGTGATCCGCTGGAGAGCCGGCTGGACGGAGCTACGAGGGTGGTTCTGGGCGTGCCTGTTTTTCACGGAGAAAAAGTGGTTGGCGTGCTGGGCGGTTCTTATGATGTCACTTCTCTGAGCAGGATGCTGTTTGAGGATATCTACCAGGGACAGGGTTTTTCTCTGATCCTGATGCAGGACGGCTCGGTGATCTCCTGTGATGATGAGGACAGACTGCCGGAAGATGATTCGGATCGCAATTTCTTTACTTATTATCAGGACAATGTAAAAAATCAGCAGGCCCTTGAGAAAATGCGCAGCGATTTTTCTGAGGGGAATAATGGATATATTCAGATTTATTCGAATGATAAAAAGTATTATGCGGCATACGTTCCGCTGGAATATAATTCCTGGGTGGTCTGCTACATGGTATCTACGGATGCAGCAAAACAGTCTTATCAGTTTATCATGGATTATGAGATCTATCTGATGGCAGGCTTTATTGCTCTTGTGCTGGTGCTTTTCTGGAATATTCTTCATATCAGCCGGAAAAAGCAGAAGGAGCTGATAAAATTTGCCAGTATGGATGCCCTGACAGGGCTGTCAAATAAAAAGAGTACAGAGGACAGCATTCAGGAGTGGCTGAATGCATCCGGTGAACAGCATCAGGGTGTACAGGCATTTCTCATCATGGATATCGATTATTTTAAGGGAATCAATGACCGGTATGGTCATTCTGCAGGGGACGAAGCGCTGCGGCGGCTGGGAGAGTGTCTGCGGGATACATTCCGGAAAGATGATATTGTGGGGAGAATCGGCGGGGATGAGTTTGTTGTATTTATGAGAAATATGTCTTCCGGTTCGGATGTGGAAAGAAAAGCGGAGAAACTGCTGATGAAGGTCAGGCAGATGAAGATCCAGGGACTGGAAAATCAGGGAATCACCATCAGTATGGGAATCGCTTTCGCACCGGATCACGGAGACGGGTATCTGGCTCTGTACAAGCATGCGGATATGGCATTGTATGAGACGAAAGAACGAGGCCGGAACGGATACACGGTCTATTCAGGAACAGGGCATTAACATATTTTGTAACGGAAAATTAAAATATTTTTAAAAATTCAAGACAAGACTTGCCAGAAAAGTCCAGACATGGTATGATTTCAACAGACTTTTGGTTACATGGATTTCCCATGAGAGTATATAATAAGGGTATGAATGGAGGTCATGAGTGATGATGAATAAAACAGGAAGAAAAATGATGCTTGCGTTTGCCCTGGCAGCTTCCGTGTGTATGCTTGCTACCGGCTGTGATAAGCTGAAAAAGGAGCCGGAGACCGAGAAGGTGACAGAGGCGCCTACCGAGAAGCAGACCGAGCCGCCTACCGAGAAAGTGACAGAGGCGCCTACGGAGAAACAGACTGAGCCGCCCACCGAGACAGAGACAGAGACTGAGTCTGAGACACAGCCAAAGGTTCTGACCGTTGAGGAGGAGAAGGCACAGGAGACTGAGTTTGATCAGCTTCGCACCATGTATGCCATGGATGACGTGAATGTCCGCGCAGAGCCGGGGACAGACGGTGAGATCTTCAGCAGCTTTTATCAGGGGGATAAGGTGATCGTAGTCGGAGAGACTCCCAACTGGTGCGTAGTAGATCTGGAGGATTATGATACGAACGGCTATGTGTCCAAGCAGTTCCTTTCCGATACGCAGGTAGACCCGAAGACGGATGAGGAGCGTCAGCAGCTGATCGAGCAGGAGCTCAGCGGCAGTGCTGCGGGCAGCGGTGAGACATCTGCAGATACTTCTTCTGCAGGAGGCAGTACGGATACTTCTTCCGTAGATCTTGAGTACAATGTGGGAGCCTTTGCGGAGAGCTTTACCGTATATGCCATGACAGGAGCCAATCTTCGCTCCACACCGGCCCAGGATGGAGAGATCATCCAGACTGTTGCGTCCGGTACCAGTGTGAAGGCAGTCGGAGAGACTGACAGATGGTACAAGGTGGATGTAGACGGCACTATAGGCTATGTAAATAAGAATCTGTTTTCCACAGAGCCGCAGTAGAGCTGTCTGTACGACAGTTCGGGACTGTATTTGACTAATGTGATATGGGAGGATCGTACGATGGATCGTGTAGAAGAAGCTCTGGAGCGTCACTCCAGAGGATATAACTGCTGCCAGGCGGTAGCATGTTCCTTTGCAGATACTTTAGGATATTCCGAGGACGAAGTATTCCGCATGGGTGAAGGTTTCGGAGCCGGGATGGGCGGTATGCAGTGTACCTGCGGCGCTGTTTCCGGTGCAGTGATGGCTGCCGGGATGAAGAACTCTTCCGGCAAAGATCAGCCGGGTTCCAAAGGCCGCACCTACAAGCTGTCCGGAGCACTGGCAGAGAAGTTCCGTGAGAAAAACGGCTCTGTGATCTGCTGTGAGCTCAAAGGTCTGACCGGCGGTCAGGTGCTTCGCTCCTGCAACGGCTGTATCGAAGATGCAGTGCGTCTGGCAGAAGAAGTGCTGGAGCTTCAGAAATAGTGAGATAAATCATACAGAAAAGCTGTCTGATTTCCACCTACCTTTTTTCTGAACAGGTAGGGGAAGTCAGACAGTTTTTTTGTTATAACAGATGTGGTAATGATTTTGCCGGAGCGTTGTTCGAGCTTGCGTGAGGTATGCCATGTTCATTTGTGGTGTCACGCTGTCGTTGTATTATAAACTCCCTATTGACAAATTCCCCGCTCCGTTATATAACTAAAGTGTACTAACACAGCTAATACACTTTATACAGTCTGCATAGAGATAACAGGAAGGAGAGCATATATGATAGGGATCGACCTTCAGAACCGCAGACCGATCTATGAGCAGATCGTAGAGCGGTTTCAGACTCTGATCGTGAGCGGTGTTCTGAAACCGGACAGTCAGATGCCTTCTGTGCGTTCATTAGCCATGGAGCTTTCCATCAATCCAAACACGATACAGAAGGCATATACGATACTGGAGCAGGAGGGCTATATATATCCCGTGAAAGGGCGGGGCAATTATGTTTCAGGAAATGAGGAATTAAAGGTGAAAAAACAGGAGAGTGTGTACAGAGCTCTGAGAGAACTGGTACAGAAGGGGAAAGAGCTGGATATTTCCTGCGAGGCATTTCTGCAGAAGGCAGAGGAATATTACGGCAGGAGGGAGGAAGAAGAGAAGTCATGATAAAGATTGAAGATGTTTCCATGCAGTTTGATGACATCCGGGCACTGGATCATGTGACTGCGACGATTGAGGAAGGCTCTATATTCGGTCTGGTGGGCACCAACGGCGCAGGAAAAAGTACGCTGCTGCGTGTGATCAGCGGGGTTCTGAAGCCTCAGGAGGGCAGTGTCACGGTGGATGAGCGGATGGTCTGGGAGAATCCTGCCGCCAAAGAAAGGCTCTGTTTCCTTCCGGACACCGCCTGGTTTTATCCCAATGCCACACCGACCGGTATGGAGGAATATTATGGGATCCTGTATCCGAGGTTTGACCGGGAGCGTTTCCGGGATATGCTGGAGAAGTTTGACCTGGATCCCAGGAGGAAGCTGTCTACCTTTTCAAAGGGTATGAAGAAACAGGTCTCAGTGCTGCTGGGCGTGTGCGCCAATACAGAGTATCTGCTGTGCGATGAGACCTTTGACGGACTGGATCCGGTGATGCGGCAGGCGGTGAAGAGTCTGTTTGCCTCGGAGATCTTGAACCGGAAGTTTACGCCTGTGATCGCCTCCCACAGTCTGCGGGAGATTGAGGATATCTGCGATCATGTAGGTCTTCTCCATAAGGGCGGTATCCTGTTTGCAAAAGATATGGATGAAATGAAGCTGAAGATCCATAAGATCCAGTGTGTGATCCCGGACGAGACAGAAGAGAAGAGCCTTCTTGAGGAGCTGGAAGTCCTGCAGTATGAGCGCCGTGGTTCGCTGCTGACGGTGATCGCCCGGGGAAATAAAGAAGAGATACTGTGGAAAGTACAGGAGAAGCAGCCGCTGTTCTGCGAGGTACTTCCACTGACTCTTGAAGAAATCTTTATCAGTGAAACGGAGGTGGCAGGATATGACATCAAAAATCTCATTTTTTAAACTGGTGAGAGATGAACAGAAAAAGCTGACATGGATGACAGCTCTGATGGGGCTGGTATTCGGACTGCTGATTCCGTTTCGGGTACTGGTGGTCATGGCTCTGAACAATTCTCAGTATACGGGAGCGGAGTCCGGACGAATCGGGAGTCTGACGGGAGCATTCTGGAACCAGATCGGGTTCGGGCATTTTGAAAATACATTTTTTATTCTCTGCGCAGGGGCCTTCTGTGCCCTGTGTGCATTCGGATATCTGCATTCTCCTGTGAAGCTTGATTTTTTCCACAGCCTGGCAGTGAAACGGGAAACGCTGTTCGGTGCGAAGGCTATTGGCAGTATTCTGACATTCGTGATACCTTATGTGATCAGTCAGCTGCTGGGGCTTCTGGCAGGTCTTCCCTATGGCGTTGATGTGAAAACCGGTGCAGCCGAGGTGCTGGCGGCTTCCGGCCAGGGAATCCTGTTTTTCCTGGCCAGCTACGGGGGGACGCTTCTGGCACTGATGCTGACAGGAAAAATTCTGACGACGGTGTTTGCAGCGGGCGTCATGGCAGGTTATATTCCGTTGCTGTATCTTCTGATAATCGTGATGCAGGAATTGTTTTTGTACACCAGTCTGTCGGGAGAGGATATGATAGAGGCAGGGATTCTGTGGTATTCCTCTCCCTGGGCGATTTGTATTGCTCAGAATATGGGAAAACTGGGAACCGGAAAAGAGGGAATCACCGGTTTATGGCCGGAGCAGTCCGGCACCTGTACCATTCTGCTGATGGTGATTTGTCTGTTTCTGCTTTCCCTTCTCATCTACCGCAGAAGGAAGACAGAGAGAGCAGGAAGCGCACTGGCTTTTCGTCATACGGAGATGCCGGTAAAAATGGCGCTGGTCATTCCCTCCGCAGTTACTGCGGGGCTGGTGGGCTATGAGATTTTTATGAGTGTCATCTGGGCATTTATATTCATCATATTGTTTGGTGCTCTTCTGTGCATGATCATTGAGTTTATTTATCGCTGGGATATCCGTCAGGTGCTGGTGCACAAAGGGCAGATGATGACAGCGGTTCTGGCGGCACTGCTTATTTTCTGCGGATTCCGGTATGATCTGTCAGGATATAACACGTATCTGCCAGAGAAGGATGAGATTGCATCCATGGCAGTATGTGATCTGGATCTGGCAGTCGGATATCTGGAGGAGGAAACGTGGAATACCAATACCAGAAGATTTCTGGATCGTCTGGAGACGGATCAGTTTGACCGGATCTATGAGCTGGCGGAAAACGGAGTGGAAAATGCCGCAGCTACCAACGGCTTTGGAGCTTACACCTATGACGAGTACTGCTGGTATGCAGGCGTCAAATTTCATCTGAAAAACGGAAAAGAAATATATCGGAGATATTATGTAAAAGAAGAACTGCTGAGTGAATGTATGGATGAGATGTGGGAGAATGAGGAGCTTCGCCGGAGGACCTTCCCGATTCTGGATATGGATCCGGAAAAGATCAGCTATGCCTGCATGTATTACAATTTCGGCTATGGGATGGCGGAAACTGATTCTGGGGAGAGTGATACCTGGGAGGACGAAGAGGCATATGCGGAGTATGCGACAGAAACGTATGAGAACAACTATTTTGAGTTTACCACAAGAAGCGAAATAGTATCACTTCTGGAGGCCTATCGGGAAGACCTGGCTCAGGTCACTTATCAGGACTGTATGTACCGGGGCGGCAGTGTACAGTTCCAGATTGATGAAAAAAATGACTGCTGGGTCAGCTATCCGCTGGGAGACAAATGGACGAAAACTCTTGCTTTATGCAGGAAACAGGCAGAAAAATATCAGATAACAGAGTAAACAGACTAAAAGGGATTCAGAAATATTTCGCTGAATCCCTTTTTAGTTTGTTAAAATGGAAAAGTATTTTAGCTGTCAGTGTGAGTGATATTTGTCAGCGCGTCTGCATCAGAAGCGGCAGTGCTTCCTCGAAATTCACGCCGTAGTTCCTGCGTTCCGGATCTGCCATGGTACAGCGCAGACATTCTGCAATGAAATCACAGGCAAGACGCAGTGATTCGGCCATGGATTTTCCCTGCAGAATGGCTCCTGCGAGGCAGCTGGCAAAACAGTCGCCGGTGCCGTGGTAGCTGACCGGGATCCTTTCGGTAAAATAAGCGTCAAAGGTATCGGATACGGAATCGTAGGACATTGCGCCCAGCTCCTTTTCATGGAAGCTTACTCCGGTGAGCACTGCTTTTTTAGCACCCAGGCGGCAAAGATCCCGCAGAATTTTTTGGATATCCGCTTCACAGTAACCTTCCGGGCGATAATCCTGCCTGAGAAGATAAGAAGCTTCTGTCAGATTCGGAAGGATCAGATCGGCTTCTTTGCACAGCCCAGCCATCTGTCCGGCGAAAGAAGGGTCAAAACCGGTATAGAGTTTTCCGTTGTCTCCCATGACCGGGTCTACAATACGAAGGACGCCCTCACGGGCAAAATCGCGGAAATATTCTTTCACGATCGATATCTGTTTCGGCGAGCTGAGATAGCCGGTGTAGATCGCATCAAAGGTAAAATGTTCTTTTTTCCAGTGTGCAGCGATCGGCAGGAGATCCTCTGTCAGATCCCGCAGAGTGACACCGGAAAACATGGTGTGAGTGGATAAGACTGCAGTCGGAAGAATGGCCGTCTCGTGCCCCATGGTGGACAAAATGGGGAGTGCCACCGTCAGAGAACAGCGCCCGATGCAGGAAATATCCTGTATGGTCAGAATTCGTTTCATGAAAAAACCTCCTGAAATCAGCACCCGGCAGCATGGCCTGCCCGCCGGATATGCGGATGTGGTTACAACTTCACAGTATATCATCAGGAAAGAAAAATGCCTACCCTGAAATCAGAAAATGTTTGCATTGCTGTTTTTCATCAGGTATACTATCCATGGCATGTAACAGGAGGTGTCAGACGTGTTTGGAGAATGTCATGCGCATCTGATCATGGATGGGCAGAATTATAAAAAAGCAGTGGCGATACATAAAAACGGAGTGCAGGATGGTCCGGTCCGTGAAAAGCTGGAGACCTACCGGAAGTTTCATATCACGTTTCTGAGGGACGGAGGGGATGCGCTGGGGGTATCTGAGCGTGCGGCAGAGCTTGCCCCGGAATACGGGATCGATTATCGTACCCCTGTCTTTGCAATACATAAAAACGGACATTACGGCGGAATCGTAGGGCGGGGATTTGATACCATGAAAGAGTATGCCCGGCTCGTAGAAGAAGTGAGGGCACGGGGAGGAGACTTTATCAAGGTCATGTTTTCCGGAATCATGGATTTTGCCGGTGACGGGGGAGTGACGGAGGAGCCCCTTACCAGAGCGGAGATCGGCGAGATGATCCATATAGCCCACGAGGAAGGATTCGCTGTGATGGCTCATGTAAATGGCGCCCGGGCGGTGCAGGATGCGGTGGAACAGGGAGTTGACTCCGTAGAACACGGGAATTTCATGGATGAGGAAGCGCTGCAGGCTCTGGCTGAAAGTACTGCGGTGTGGGTTCCTACCCTGGTCACGATTTCCAATCTGAAAGGCAGCGGCCGGTTTGATGACGCGGTGATCTGCCGCCTGGAGGAGATGCAGAAGGCCAGGATACATCTGGGGTATCAGCTGGGTGCCAGGATTGCTCTGGGAAGTGATGCCGGAGCATGGCATGTGGATCATGGTCAGGGCCTGATGGATGAACTGGCAATGTTTCGGGAGATATTTTCAGATGTAAAGGAAGAATGCCTTCCGGGCAGACTGGACGCAGCGGAAGAACAGATCCGCAGAGTGTTCCGGAGACAGGACTGATTAAGATTACATTACAAAATTATTAATCTTCGCCCTGACAGGTAAGAATTATGAACAGTTGACTTGCACAAGTCGACCTTCCGTGGTATGATGGTTAGCAGGGTATTGGATAATACCTTTTTTTGCATTTCAGGATATTTTATCTGTTTTTTCCGAAGAAGGACAGGAATATCTCTGATCAGGAAAGAAATGTGTGGGTTTTTCCGGAGAAGCAGCAGAATAGAATGGAGGTTGTGACATGAAGAACAGAAGCAGATATTTGGTTGCCGTTCTGGCTTTGTCACTTGGGCTTATGACTCTGACAGGCGGATGCGGTCAGTTGAAGGAGAAGGAGACAGAATCTGAGACTGTACAGATCACAGAATCAGAGACAGCTGCCGAGACTGAGTCTGAGACGGAGACAGAGACGGAACCGGAGCTGGATGTAGCATATACTTCACAGGATAAGAGCATTCGGATCGTTCTTCCGGACAGTACATGGAAAGTGACTCAGGATGCGGATGAGATGAGAGTTTTTTCATCGGGTGCGGCGATGATCAATATTGTACATGCGCAGAATGAATCCCAGATGAAAAATACGGCTTCCGTGGCAAAGTCGGAGGAAGAACTGAAGGAGAATCTGACCAAACAGTATCCGGATGCCAATTCCTTTGAGATTCAGAGCTTTGTAGCGAAGAGCACGGACACACTGGATACTTACGAATATGTGGTGAAATATAATGCCACCAGTATGTGGGCTTATGCAGTTACCTATGGAATCATGGCCAGGGATCAGGCTTATATTGTGAGCGGTACGGTGACCGATGACAATAAGACACTGCTGGCTGCAGTGGTGAAATCTGTGGAGAGCTTTACGGTACTGAACAATTCTGTTTTCAGTGTGACTTCCGGCAGCACAGAGGAGACAGATCAGTCCGAGAGCCAGAAGCAGTCGGAGAGCGGGACCACAGGTTCAGAGGAGCTTGGTTCCCTACAGGACTACGGGACAGCAGCTACTTTATATGCATCGGATAATGTCAATATCAGGCTGGAGCCCAGCACAGAGGCTGATATCCTGGGTTCCTTAAGTACCGGCGATCAGATCTCGGTAGTTGGAGAGACTTCCCAGTGGTTCAAGGTCAATATCAATGGAAATGTCGGATATATTTCGAAGCAGTTTCTGATTTCCACACCGCCCCAGACACAGAATAATGACACATCTGAGGACGGAGACCAGTCGACAGGGGAAAATCAGGCGCCTGTTTCTGATGAGATGGCTGCAGAATACGGCAGTCAGATCAATTATGGATCCACCAGCACCTACTATGCGACTTCGGATGTAAATCTGCGCGCGGAGCCAGGGACAGACGCTTCTGTTCTGGGAAGTGTGAATAATGGGACTCCGATCAGTGTGATCGGTGAGACGGACAACTGGTATATCGTCTCTGTCAACGGTTCCACCGCCTACGTCAGCAAGTCCTACGTCAGCACACAGAATCCCGGCAATAGTACCAGCGAGTACGAAGGCAGTACCGGTACCAGTGATATGGGAGAGGTGATAGATGCGGGAGACGCCGGAAATTCGGAGGATGATAATACTGGCACAGATACTTCAGGAGAGAATTCCGGCAATTCCGGACAGGCTGCTGCCGGCGGAAGTATCAGCGGTACGATCACCAGCGCAGGTGTAGATTCCATTGTGATCGCCGGAGATGACGGCAATACATACACGATCAATACAGGTGATGCAGCAGTCAGTACCAGTGATGGTATTTATGAAGGATTGTATGTGACGGCTACTGTGGACTCTGCAGTATCTTCCGGCACGACACTGCATGCGACAAGCGTGAGCGGTAATTGATCATTCAGAATATTTCAGCACAGCTGCCGGGATTGTGAGGTCCCGGCAGCTGTTTTCCTACTTATTCATTTTCATTTCAGCAGCTTTTTCAGCAAAGTCTGTTGTCACCAGAGACTCATAGGGGACTCTGTCTTCCAGTTCTCCGGCATCTGCCAGGATATCCTGCAGAAGATCGAAGCTGCTCTCTTCAAAGATCAGATTCTCTTTCCAGGTATCCTGTTCATAGTATCTGGTCACGATAGCGGTCAGTGTCTCCGGATCTGTTTCGGCAAACTGCGGTGCAATGACCTGAGCAATCTCTTCCGGTGTATGAGTATTGACATAATCCATGCCTTTTTGCAGTGCATTGGTAAATGATTGAATGGTGTCTCTGTGCTCTTCCAGATAGCTGGTCTTGGCGCAGTAGGCAGTATAGGGGACATAGCCGGAATCTGTTCCGAGAGAGGCAACCACATAGCCTGCACCTTCCTTTTCCAGCGTGGTGGCTCCCGGCTCAAATTCCACGGTGAACTCCGCCTGACCGCCGGAAAATGCTGCAGCAGTAGAGCCAAAATCAATGCCTTGATTGATATTTACCTCCGAGGGATCAATGCCGTTCTGGCGGAGAATATACTCAAATACCATTTCCGGCATGCCTCCGTTTCGACCTCCCAGTACATCTCTGCCGATCAGATCACTCCACTGAAAGTCGGGCATTTCTTCACGGGCTACCAGGAAATTTCCGGCCCGCTGAGTCAGCTGGGCAAAGTTGACCGGGACATTCTCGGAGCCGCCCACGTAAGTATAGATGGAGGCTTCTGATCCCATGAATCCGATATCGGCTTCTCCGGACAGCAGGGCCGTCATTGTCTTGTCGGCGCCAAATCCGGTGACCAGTGTCAGGTCAATCCCTTCTTCTTCGAAATATCCCAGTTCGATGGCAGCATACTGGGGAGCATAGAAGATGGAGTGGGCCACTTCATTTAATGTTACTTTTTCCAGATCTTTTTCGTGCTCTGCAAGTGCAGAAACGGGAAGAGCAGTGAATGTGAGTACGGCAGACAGGGCTGCAGCGATCCATTTTTTTCGCATAGAAATCCTCCTGATTGAATAAAGTGAAGCAAAAGGCTCATTTCTTTTAGGATATGTTTTATGGATGGAAAGGTGACACGGGAGGATTCCATAGAAAAAAGAAAATCAGAGGCAGACAGAAATTAGAAAAATACGGCGGCAGGCAGGATAACACGTTGCTTTTCATGAAGTAAACAGCAGTGTCAGGTCTTTCCTGACGCCGTATTTCTGGATTGTTTATCGGTGCATTTTGTAGCTGCACTGAGATTCGCAGTCATTTACAGTATCGATGATCCTGCGGTCATCCATCTGAGACTGCAGCAGGTCACGTGTTTTTTTGCTCTCTGCTTCCTGCAGGAGGCTTCCGGGGCCGTTGACGCAGCCGCCTTCACAGGCCATGCCCTCTACAAAAGCTTCGGGCAGGCGGCCGCTCTTCAGGAGCATCAGTGCTTTCTTGCATTCTTTTGCGCCGTTTGCCCGGCAGACGGAGACAGATTCGTCGGCACCGTTTTCTTTCAGGGACTGGAGCACGGCTTCCGTCACACCGCCTGCGTGGGCGAAATGACGTCCGTAAATGCTTCCCTGCTGGAGATGGCTGCCGGACGGGGTCACCTGGATCTCACGGGCGTCCAGCATGGCGGAGAGCTCTTTCAGTGTCAGGACATAATCTGCATTTCCTTCTACTTTTTCATCCAGCACCTCGCTTTTTTTGGCGACACAGGGACCGATGAATACGGTGACAGCGTCAGGATGAAGGGCTTTGATGTAACGCGAGGTGGCTGCCATGGGAGAAACTGTGGTGGAGATCAGATCCGTCAGGTGGGGGAAGTGTCTCCGGATCATACCGACGAAGGCAGGGCAGCAGGAGGTTGTCTTTTTCTCACCATGTTCCAGCGCTTCCATCCATTCTTTTCCTTCGCTTTCGGCGGTCAGGTCGGCACCAAGAGCTACCTCGTACATGTCGGTGAAGCCAAGGGCAATGAGTGCTTCCCTCAGATCTCCCATGGTCACGTCTTTGCCGAACTGTCCCTCAGCAGCAGGGGCCACCATGGCATACACAGGTTTCTTTTTCAGGATCGCTTTGATGATCGGCACAATAAAGGAAATATCAGAGAGTGCTCCAAAGGGGCAGTTCTTGATACAGGCGCCGCAGTGAATGCATTTCTCATCATCGATGGTCACGATGCCGTTCTCGTCGGTGCTGATGGCATTGACCGGACAGCTCTTTTTGCAGGGGCGCTGGTGGTCGCTGATGGCATTGTAGGGGCAGGACTGAGCACATTTTCCGCATTCTTTACATTTATCCGGATCAATATAGGCTTTGTCACGGCCAATGGAAATGGCGCCGAATTTGCAGGCGTTCATGCATTTTTTGCCAAGGCATTTCTGGCAGTTGTCAGTGACAACATACCGCTGAATGGGACATTCGGCGCAGGCACTGTCCAGTACCTGGACAATATTGTGGTTGTGAAGCCCGGCAGCCGGATATTTTCCTTCTGCCAGACGGATCCTCTGACGGATGATCTCACGCTCGCGGTATACGCAGCAGCGGAAGGTGGCTTTTGGTCCCGGCAGCATTTCGTAAGGGATGTCATCCCTTTTTTCTTCCAGCGTGCCTTCAAAAGCAAGCTTTGCCACCTGGCGGAGCACTTCCTGTTTCACGTCGTTGATATCGGATGTAATAGTGAGCATAATTTCCTCCTTGAAACGATGAAATAACGTAACTGACCAGAGTCAGAAAACAGATGAAAAACACAGGGATCCGACAACTGTCTGATGAAACGTAAACTGACTCTGAATGGGTACAAAACAAAATATGTGGACAGTATAATGGGGAAAGAGTTCTGGTGTCAATGTATATATTCGGGTACATTGCTCTGGAATTGACGAAGACCGGCATTTCTGCTATGATTTATTAAGAGAATCGCCTGCTTCTGAAAGCAGAAGGAGGGATTTCACATTTGTATGATTAAAGGAGGGAAACAATGAATACAGAAGTTTTGAAAGGACTGCTTCTGCCTTTTCTCGGGACGACACTGGGAGCCGGCTGTGTATTCTTTATGAAGAAATCCATGAATCAGATGCTTCAGAGGGCGCTGACCGGGTTTGCCGCCGGAGTGATGGTGGCAGCATCGGTGTGGAGTCTTATCATTCCTGCCATTGAGCAGGCATCGGGGATGGGAAAGCTTTCCTGTGTCCCGGCAGCAGTTGGTTTTCTGATCGGAATCTTTTTCCTGCTGCTGATGGATCACATCATTCCCCACCTGCATGCCAACAGTGACGAGGCAGAGGGACCGGCCAGCAATCTCAGGAAAACTACTATGCTGGTGCTGGCAGTGACGCTTCACAATATTCCGGAGGGTATGG
>JAQXWO010000108.1 GCA_029225485.1 Lachnospiraceae bacterium | reverse complement strand
GCAAACAAGGTTCGTCAGAAACCGCTCCGTGTCATTCTGAACGGTCTTGGAAAAGACGCAGCTCAGATCATCGCAAGAATCAACGGCTTTACATATGTAGAGACAGAGTACAATCCGTACACCAACGAAGTAAAGGAAGTATTCCGCAAATCCTACTCTGAGGGACTTCGTGCAAAGGTTAACTGCTACGGCGCAAACAGCGTTCCGGAAGGTGTTGCTATTATGTGGAAGGAAGGCGTAGACGTATCCATCACAGGTAACTCTACCAACCCGACACGTTTCCAGCATCCGGTAGCAGGTACCTACAAGAAAGAGTGCAACGAGAAGGGCAAGAAGTACTTCTCAGTAGCATCCGGCGGCGGTACAGGACGTACCCTTCACCCGGACAACATGGCAGCAGGTCCGGCTTCCTACGGTATGACAGATACACTGGGACGTATGCATTCTGACGCACAGTTCGCAGGATCCTCTTCCGTACCGGCACACGTAGAGATGATGGGTCTCATCGGTGCAGGAAACAACCCGATGGTTGGTATGACTGTAGCTGTTGCAGTTTCCATTGAAGAAGCAGCGAAGGCTGGTAAGTTCTAAATTAAAATTCCTTTCAAATAAAGGTTCCGGAGCTTTCGGGAGTATTCCTGAAGGCTCCTTTTTTGTCCGGTTCTGCTGTTTTTGCCGGAACGGCAGATTGTGTATCAGATATTGGATAAATTGCGATAATACAAAAGAATACAGATATTTGATTGAATTATTCACAAAATATGATACAATAAATTATCTTTGGAGAAAGACCGGAAATATAAATATATATTTTTGGGGGGATCAGGAAAAAGGGTGGATCCAGTGTAATTGGGGAAAATTGTATCATGAGCGAGAGTACCGGAAAGGGTGACAGAAAAATAAATCAGGAACAGGCGATACGGAATTTTATGCGGCAGTATCTGAACAAGCCGAAGGACGGGCAGATGCTCCACAGTATGCTTGAGGATCTGGGCGAACATTATGAGGCGGATCGTGCCTATATCTTTGAGATGGATCCGGAGCGCACGGAGTTCAATAACGCGTATGAATGGTGCCGGGAAGGAATCAGTGAAGAAATTGACAATCTGCAGCATATTCCAGTAGAAGGGCTGGAATTCTGGCTGTAAGCCCTGGAGGAAGAGGGAGAATTCTATATTTCATCGTTGTCAGAGGAGTATGGTCCGGATTCCAGGACATACCAGATTCTGGAGCCTCAGGGGGTCGGCAGTCTGATGGCAGCCTCTATTATGTCAGGCGGTGAGATGGTCGGGTTTCTGGGGGTGGATAACCCACAGAGAAATACGGGAGATCTGCTGCTGCTGTCGGTTGCGGCGTCGGCCTGTTACAGTGAGATTTCTTCCAGCCGTTTGAAGGATTCCAGGATAGAGAATCAGTATACCGCCATTATCGGATCCCTGAGCAGTGTGTTCTTTGCGCTGTATTATATTGACCTTGAGGAAAATACCTTTCAGGAACTGATCTCTCTGGACAATCTTCACCATATGTTTGGAGAAAAGGGGGATGCAAAAACTGCACTGAAACAGATGACGGAGGCGCTGGTGGATGATGCGCATCTGTCCATCATGCGGGTATTTACAGATCTGGATACCATTGATGAGCGGCTGGGGGACAAAACGATCATCGTTCAGGAGTTTGCCGCCCGGGTCGGCGGGTGGAACCGATGCAGCCTGATTCCGGTGGAGAGGAGCAAAGACGGGAAAAATCTCAAAATTATCTGTGGGCTTCGTCAGATCACGGAGGAGAAGGAGGCAATAAAATCTCAGGACAATCTGATCCAGGCGCTTGCGATACCTTATGAGAATGTTTATGCGGTGAATGAGGATACCTGTGAGGCAGTCAGCTACCGCATGAGCCAGACCGTGAATGAACGCTATGGCGAGAAGTTTGCTGCCGGTAATTATGAGCATAATATTGCCGCATACATAGAGAATGATATCCTGGAGGAAGACCGGAAGCTGTTTGAACCGGTGCGTACCATACGGAGAGTAAACGAACTGCTTTCGGATAAAAAGACATATTATTTCAATTATCGGGTTTTTCGCAGGGACAGAACAGAGTGGTTTCAGTGTCAGATCGTGAAACCGGTTCAGGAGAGAAATGAGTTTGTGATCGCCTTTAAGAATATCGATGAGGAAATGCGCCACAACCTGAAACAGTCCAGGGAGATGGAGCTGCAGAGGGAGATCATAGAGGGACTTGGTTCAGAGTATTATTCGGTCCTTCTGGTTGATCCGGAAACAGATACGGTCACGACCTATCGCGCAGAGGATGAGGAGGGCCGTGCCATCGCAGAGCATTTCCACAGGTACCATGACTGCTGGTCCAAGGGAATCCAGAGTTATGCCCGGAAAATGATCTCGGATCGAAGCCGCAGCGAATTTGAGCGTAAACTTGCTCTGGAATACATCCGGTCTGATGGGGACGACTATTATTTTACCTATGAAAAACAGGCGGATAACGGAGTTGTCTATCTTCAGGTCAGAGTATCCTTTGTACATGATACAGAAGGCAGACTGGCGGCAGTCATCGGGACCAGAAGTGTGGATGATCTGATCCGGAAAGAGCGCCAGCAGGAGATGGCGCTGAAAGCTGCATATGATGCGGCGGAAGCTGCCAACAGGGCAAAGACGGATTTTCTGTCCAATATGTCTCATGATATCCGGACACCGATGAATGGGATCATCGGAATGACTGCGATTGCCGCAGCTCATATCGATGAGAAAGAGCGCGTACAGGACAGTCTTTTGAAGATTACCCAGGCAAGCAAGCATCTCCTCAGTCTGATCAATGAAGTCCTGGATATGAGCAAGATCGAATCCGGAAAGGTGGATCTGATCGAAGAGGAATTCAATCTGTCAGATCTGATCGATAATCTGCTGAACCTGACAAGCTCCCAGATTGAGGAGCATCATCATGAGCTCAGGGTCAATATTTCCGGGGTGACGCATGAGGAAGTGATCGGGGACAGTCTTCGTATCCAGAAAGTATTTACCAACTTGATGGGCAATGCCATGAAATACACGCCGGACGGAGGCAGGATCAGTCTTTCTATTTCGGAGAAGCCCTGTAATCAGGCAAAAGTCGGCTGTTTTGTGTTTGTGTTTGAAGATAACGGCATAGGTATGGACGAAGAGTTTCTGAAGCGCATTTTTGAACCATTTGCCCGGGCAGAAGACGGAAAAGCAGGGAAAGTCCAGGGAACAGGTCTTGGCATGACCATCAGCCGGAACATTGTCCGTATGATGGGGGGAGACATTCAGATCGACAGTACACCGGGAGTCGGTTCCCGTTTTACTGTCACCATATACCTGAAGCTTCAGGAGGTTGCAGAGATTTCTTATGAGAAGTTTGTTGATCTGGATGTGCTGGTGGCGGATGATGACGAGATGAGTCTGGAATCCTGCTGCAGTATGCTCAGTGATCTGGGTATGAAGGCAGAGGGCGTTTCCACAGGGACAGAGGCTGTGGAACAGGTGCTGCTGCACCATGAACAAATGAGGGATTACTTCGCCTGCATCATTGACTGGAAGATGCCGGATATGGATGGAATCACGACGACGAAATTGATCCGCAGGAAAATCGGACCGAATGTGCCGATCATCATTATTTCCGCCTACGACTGGTCCGATATCGAGCAGGAAGCCAGGGCTGCCGGCGCCAATGCGTTTATCAGCAAGCCACTGTTCCGCTCCAGACTGGAACGAACCTTCAGTATACTTCTGGGAGAAGAGGACTCCAGAGAGCAGGATGCGCCCTTTGATGTACTGGAGGAAATGGATTATTCCGGCTGCCGTGCGCTGCTTGTGGAGGATAATGAGCTGAATGCGGAGATTGCCATGGAAATACTGGAGATCACGGGACTTACCGTGGAACATGCCGCAGACGGTACGGAAGCC
>JAQXWO010000107.1 GCA_029225485.1 Lachnospiraceae bacterium | reverse complement strand
CACATGCCTTCGTGGAAATGAGGGTACAGATGACAGTGGAAAATCGCATCACCAATCATTCCGTTTCTGCTTCCTGCCCCGTACAAAATATCCAGAGTATAGCATTCCTGAGGACTGATCGTAATGGAATCAATGATGGCTGAAAGAGGATTATCACCTTCCAGCCTCCACTGATGATTGTGCAGATGAAACACATGCGTCTCCTTGACTCCCCCGCGAATCAGCCGTATTTTGGAGGGATCTCCCACATAAGCCCGCAGAATGGGCGGTGCCGGATCCCCGTATACCCAGGAGCTCATGGAGATATCCTCCCCGGAATCTGCCGGATCATGAGTCAGAGGCATCCGGTTGCGCATAGGCTCTGAGCGATAGCTGATGGCCGTAGTAGATGAGGGCAGATGTGTTCTGTGATCCATGGGCTGGTTTCCGTCTTTATCCAATATCTCCAGCTCATCATGGAAAAACACGGAATATTCCCGGAACGCCGGCTGCCCCGGTGTATAGATATCTGCCATCAGACCGTTTTCCAGTTCTTCTCCTGTCTCTGGATGATACCATCTGCTCTCCGGCGGTTCCACAATGACCGCTCCGAACAGTCCAGGAATATTCGTGGCGTCTTCGCTGCTTCCGGAATCCGCCATGTCATGGAACAGAAAAACACCTTCCGTATCTGCGTACCAGGTATACAGGATCTCATGTTCTGTCGTGCTGTCCTGATTATATCCGACACTGGTACCGTCCGAGGTCTGCACATCATAAGTCATTCCCTGTACATGAATGGACAGCCTTCGGTTCAGAGAATTGTAAAACCTCACCTTCACCCGGTCTCCCCGGTTCACGCGGAGCACCATCGGATGCACCTCTTCATAAGGCTGGGGCGGCGACAGGTGAAATCTTCGCAGTGCCTCTTCCCGGATCCTGCCGGAATCCTCTTTCCTCACATACAGCAGTCCGTCCGGATCATAATCTCCGTACTTAATTATATACAATCGGAATCTGAATCGCTTCGATTGAAAATTCCCGGGTCCTGCAGGCGCAGGGATACTGACATAATTCCATTATGATTCCCTGCCTTTCTCCTGATCCTTCAGAATCCTCAGATAATGATTCGCCTCTCTGAGCACATGATCCGCCAGAAGTGGCAGGATCACAGAGCGGATCTCACATGATGTGATCCCCCTCGTGCCGGCAGTCTTGAATTCCTGATATTTTTCTGTTGTCTCCAGAGACTGTCTGGTCAGTTCCTCCATGGCCAGACAATCCTGGCTTCTGGCCTTTTCCAGCAGCCGGCAGTAAGTATCTGAAAAATCATCCGCCGTCTTGATCAGTTCACATTCCGTCGGGTCCAGAAGTCTCCGGATAAACTGGGCGTGCTCCATCATGATCTGATTCCAGAAAAGTTCTGTCTGCCTCAGATCATCAGAAAGAACCGTTCCTTTCCGTTCCAGCTGAAATATGATCTGCCGGTACAGCTTCGCTTCCCGGAGAATGTGTTCGATCAGCAGCGGATAGTTAAAAGAAAACAGCCGGCAGGAATCCATTTCCCGCAAAATTCTCTCTTTAAAAGTAATCAGCCCGTTCAGCAGCCGCAGTACCTTCTGATTCAGTCCGCGCACCTGCTGCACCATCTGCCAGTTCGGCATTCTCTGGACGCCTGCCGAAAGTCTTTCTTCTGCCTGCGTGATCTTCACATCCACAGGGATACCCGCCAGACGGCTGGTCTGCTGCTCCGCAGTCTCCGTAAACTCTGTGACGATCTCTCCGGAATGCAGTACTTCTTCCCTCACTTCCCTGTCCGCCAGCCCCACAGTTGTCTCCAGAATATTTTCAAACTGTCCCCGAAACCAGTCTGCCCTGTCTCTGAACTGTGTCTCATGGGCAGGGAAGCCTGCCAGCAGGAACAATGCATGCTCCTTCATAATCCTTGCAAAAAAAGATGCGTCTCCAACGACAACATTACATACTTTTTCATGTTCGCGCATATCCTTATACAGAATCGTTCTTTACAGTATATGCAGTCCCATACAGAACAGAAACCTCCATTCTCTGCCTGTCGCATGGAATGGAGGTCTCTCACCTGTTTATCTGATTGTAACTGTTTCAAAGTGCTTCGTCTTTCCCCTGTACAGCACAGCCCACGCGCTGTCCCATCTTTACCTTTGTCTCCAGTCCGTGGACTGTATTTTCCACAAAAATTTCATCCGGCGTCACACACCCTTTCTGAGTCAAAAGGACGATCGTAGATCCGCCAAAGGCGAAATTGCCCTTCTCCTGCCCCCGCTCCACCCTTCTCCGGTCCGGATGGCGATTCTCAATTTTCCCCACCAGCATGGCGCCTACTTCCATCATCAGAACGGTGCCGAAATGCTCCGTCTGAATGAGGCAGTACTCTCTTGTGTTTTCCTTATAGATCGGATACTGATCATTCGCCACCGGATTGACCGTGTGAAAAATACCGGGAATATGGATATTCTCTGACTTGACGCCACTCTCCGGATAGATATAGCGATGATAATCATCCACACAAAGCCGGTACAGCCAGAGCGTGCCGTCCAGATACCTACGGGCCAGTTTTTCATTTCTCAGCAGGCTTTCCATTGTGTATTCCGTCTGTTTGATCCGGAATCTCCCCTCCAGAGTAACCGGCCAGACTGACATTCTGGCATCGCAGGGACTGATCCAGGCATCCTTTTCCTGACAGACCGGACGGGCCTCCGGCACCAGCTCCCGGGTAAAAAAATCATTAAAAGAGGAAAAGGACTGCTTCCGGCAATCCGAAAGACTGATGTGATTCACACGCGCAAAAGGCTTTACTGCCAATGCTGATAATCGGCTGCCCAGCAGATATCCTCCCGCTCTGGAAAACCGGGGGCTTACCAGCGGACGCAGCAGCAGCCTCCCTGCCGCATGACCGTACAGGCCGGCAAGCAGCCGGTCCTGAAAAGAAGTGGAAGTTACGGCGTCAGATTGTCTGACAGACTTCTCCAGTTCCATTGAAAAATCCCCCTCCAGCGATAATATACCATGATATACAAAACAGCCAGACCGACGACCGTGATCAGCACAGCCAGTTCCTTATTGGTAGGCTTGCGGAATTTGAAGTTCAGAATAAACAGAAGTCCCGTCACCAGCATGCCGATATTCAGTGCCAGTACAAAGTACTGACGCAGCAAAGCCGAGCTCAGATAAATCAGCGGCAGGATAACTGCAATAGAAGTGATCGGCAGTCCCTGATAATATTTTCTGTTCTCAGAGGTCCCCTGCTGTCTCTCTTCCTCCATCACATTGAAATAGGCAAGACGGATCAGACCGGCCAGACAGTAAAAAATCAGGATCGCCATCCCCGGCACGGTCCGCATCCCCGAATGATAGCAGATCGCCACCGGAAACGCGCCGAAACATACCAGATCGCACAGCGAATCGATCTGTATCCCAAACCGTTTCTGTGCATCTGTCCTGTCCTTTTTCGTCCTGGCCACTTTGCCGTCAAAGGTATCAAAGAACCCGGACAGCGCCAGGCAGAAAATAGCCACATGCATATGCCCGGTAAATGTACAGAACATCCCGATCAAAGAAGATACCAGGCTCATGTAAGTCAGAATCACCGTGTAATCATAAAATCCAATCATAAAGCTCCCATCTCTTTCCTCTAATTTTTCTTTTGCTTCCTTTTCTCCCGATACCCGAATACTGCCACAGCCATCAGGGTAAATAATGCTGATATCAGCAGCTCACTGTAATAACCCATACCCCTGCTCACGATCATACCAGGCAGAAGCAGCGCCCCGAAGACCGGTTCAAAAATAATCATAAACAGGCTCTCGCTGATCCCCATACCGCCCGGAAGCGGAAGCATATCCACCGATACAGAGATCACCGCCTGCAGCACCAGGATCGTCATCCAGCCGGTGCCGGACAGGCCAAATGCCCGATATATAAAGCAGGTGACAGCGAACAACGCAGTCCTCTGTGCAAAAGTGATCAGAAACACCCGCAGCATCAGCCCGATATGGTCTCTCATAAAGGATGCCGTCTCATTATACAGATCCATGGAGGATTCCAGCTTCGCCAGACGCCCTTCCCGGTGCCGGAGCAGATGCATACGCTCCAGTATGTGGACACCTTTTACGAGAATCTTTTTGGCCAAAAACGGATGAAATACCAGCAGGATCATCGAAGAGACACAAAATACATTCAGCGCCACACCCAGATAAAATACCGGCAGGATCTCCGACAGATACCGCGCCTCAAAATCCCTGGCAAATACCATGATCCCCACACCGATGACCACCAGCACAAGCTTGTAAATAATCGTTACGATCATCAGTACCACCGTTGCCACCGGTACCGGAACCTTCTCTTTTTTCATAAAATAGATCTGCATGGGCTGTCCGCCGCTGGCGGAGGGCGTCACACAGCTGAAAAAAAATCCCACGGAGGAAAACAGAAAGCAGAGCCTTTTCCTGATCCTGATCCCGTAAGTATCCAGCATATGCCAGATGATGACGGATTCCCCCCAGATAAAAACAAACACGCAGAACGCCGCGGGAAGAAGCCAGACTCCCTGACAGCCTTCGATCGCTTCCCGCAGCTCACCGGGATTCTGGCCGTGAAAAACCCCCCAGAATGTCAGGGCAAAGATCCCGATAAACAACGCCCCGTTCAAAAATACCTTCTTTTTACTGCTCAATTTCAGCCCCCTTATTCCACAATCATTCTTCTCTTTTCACCCACGCATCCAAAAGGAATGACGCTCTGCATCATCGACCTGCTGTGACTCTGTCCGTGATCCGGTCAAATACTCTCCCGTATTTTTCTGCCAGTGAAGTATGCCCCGCCACCTGCCAGCAGATCTCTGCAAGAAGCACCCCGCCGGCTACATCCACCAGCACATGCTGTCTGGTCGTCAGTGTGGAAATAAACACTGCAATTGCCATTACACAGGAAAAAACACGATAGAACAATGGTACACTTTTCTGACCCCGAATACCGATAAAACACATCCAGCTGGTCAGACAGTGGATCGACGGAAAAAGATTATCCGGTGAATCGACCCGGTACAGGAAGCGGATCGCCATGTTCCAGATACCCTCCTGGCCGACCTCCGGTCTCGTATTCGTAGTCGGAAGTACAAGAAAAAAGAAAAGGCAGATACATTTCGCCAGAAAATCCGCGCTGAGGAATCGGTATGCCCGTTCCTTCCCCTGACGGACACTCAGAATATAATTGACCGCCCAGAAAAGAAAGCAGCCGAAATAAATAACGATCGTCCACGGTACGAAAGGAATCATCCGGTCCAGATCTGTCTCCAGATTGTAATGATGCCAGTTCCCGGCGATCAGTTTCGCACCATTATATACAATCGTATTCAACGTAAATTCCGCTATCAAAGGAATCCATCCATACACTGGGATGATTCCGGCTATCCATTTTTTCAGATCGAGTTCCTCCGTTCTTTGATCTTTCAGTTTCGCCATTCTTTTTCATTCTTTTGCATGTTTCTCCGTTTCTCCAGCCTTCGCCATGCAACCCGCAGACCGCCTGCTTCGCAGGCTCATGTCTGCAGGCAAATGCAAAAGGACGGAGCGTTCCTGTTATCGTCCCGTCCTCATCACATCTATTTTAACTGTATTTTATGGACACTTCATTAAGCTTTTCTTAACATATTTTTAGCAAAATCGTAACTGTGCATAATTTTATACATAATTTGATAGGCTGAAACATATTTTCCTGATTATTGTAACATACAAACTGTATTTTATTCAAGACAATTCTCACACAAATCTTCTTTACATAAAAGAAATTTTGTCGTATGCTAGTATAACATGAAACAGATCTGTGAGATATCTGTATCCTTAAGAACGGAGGAAAAACATGCAAAATCTGAAATTGATCAGCGGCCGGAAGACGGATGACACGGACAATCTGGAGCGCATCGATTTTAATATATGGGTCG
>JAQXWO010000106.1 GCA_029225485.1 Lachnospiraceae bacterium | reverse complement strand
TGCCCTGGGCTCCGAAAGGAATCCCCAGACGGATGGTTTTCTTCAATATATATGGATCCGGTCTGAAGCTTTCTCTGGTCAGCCGGAAATACGGATTTTTGCGCACGGAATACAGGATACACAAAATCGCAGAACATGCCTGTGCAACAATGGTCGCGATCGCCACCCCGGCTACTCCCATATGGAACACAAGTACCAGAAGCAGGTCTCCGGCCACATTCAGGATGCTGGAGATCACAAGGAAAATAAGAGGCGTCCTGGAATCTCCCAGAGCCCGCAGCATGGCGGCGATCCCGTTATACATGACCACTGCCATCACACCGCCGCAGACGATCTGAGTATACAGCAGTGCATCTGCAAATATCGCATCCGGTGTATGGAGCAGCTTCAGTATGGGGCCGGCAAAAGCAACCGAAAGAATACTGACGATGATTCCCATTCCCAGAAGCAGATAGACCGAATTTCCGATCACATCCTTCACCCGCTTTTCATTTTTCATACCGAAATACTGAGACATCAGCACTCCCGCCCCTGTGGCAAATCCATTGCACAGGCAGAAAAAAAGAAAGGTCAGGGAAGAGGTCATACCTACCGCTGCCAGCGCATTCTTCCCCACATAATTTCCCACAACGATAGAATCTACCATATTGTAAAACTGCTGAAAAATGTTTCCCACCAGCATCGGAATGGAAAACTTCAGCAAAAGGGACGTCTCATTTCCGACTGTCATATCACACACTTGCTGATTTGCCATATTTATACTCTCCTCTTCATATGCACGAAAGAATCGGTACACACAACATAAGGCTGTATGCACCGATCATTTCTCTGTTAATCTATTTCATTTTATTCAGAAAGAGCAGAAAGTCAAGGACAAATTTTGTTACTGCTCACCCCGTTCCAGTGACGGGCAAAGATTCATTTGCTCCAGTTCATCCAGATACTGCTCAAATACCTGCAGCGCCTCCTCCACAGGCTCCGGCGAAGACATATCCACGTCACAGATCTTCAGCAGATCAATGGGATCTTTGGAACACCCGCCGCTTAAAAACTGTTTGTATTTTTCTACAATACCAGGCTCTCCCGCCAGGATCTTGCTGCTGATCGCGATTGCCGCAGCAAATCCCGTCGCATACTGATATACATAAAACGGAGTATAAAAATGAGGAATTCTGGCCCACTCACAGGCGATCTGCGGATCTGATACCATATCCGGTCCGAAATACCTCTGATTCAGCTCCAGGTACGTGCTGCGAAGACTCTCCGCCGTCAGTGTCTCTCCCTGAGATACCGCCCGATGGGTCATCATCTCGAACTCGGCAAACATGGTCTGCCGGAACACCGTTCCCTTAAACTGATCCAGGAAATAATTGATCAGATACTTTTTCTCCTCCGGATCCGTACAGCGCTCCATCAGATCATGGATCAGCAGCGCCTCATTACAGGTGGAGGCCACCTCCGCCACAAAGATCCGGTAACCGGCATCCAGGTACTGCTGTCTGTGGTCGGAATACCAGGAATGCAGCGCATGGCCCATCTCATGAGCCAGCGTGAAGACATCGTTCAGAGTACCGTGATAATTCAGAAGCACATACGGATGGGTCACATAGGCTCCCCAGGAATAGGCACCCGTCCGCTTCCCTTTATTTTCATAGATATCGATCCATCGATGATCAAATCCCTCCTGCAGAAGCATCTGGTAATCCTCTCCCAGCGGTGCAAGTCCCCGCTTCACGATCTCCTTTGCTTCATCGAAAGAATACTTCTTCTCCGGACAGTCAGCCAGAGGAACATACACATCGTACATATGCAGCTCCGGCAGCTTCAGGAGCTTCTTTCTGAGGGCAACATAGCGGTACATGGAGGGCAGATGCTCATTGACCGTACGGATCAGATTCTCATAGACCGATACCGGAATCGCGTTGGCATCCAGCGCACTCTCCATGGCATTCTGATAATGATGCTCTCCCGCAAAAAAATCTGCCTGCTTTGCATTGGCATAATAGGTGGCTGCCAGCGTACTGCCATACTGCCCGTACACAGAATACAAAGCTTCAAATGCAGCCTTTCTGAGGGTACGGTCACGGCTCTCCATGCAGGAAATATACCGGCCGTTGGTCAGCTCGAACGTCTCCCCGTCCTCTCCCGCGATCTCAGGGAAACGGATATCCGCATTATTAAACATGGAAAAAATAGTTGACGGCGCCTCTCCCATCTCCCGCGCTCTGGCCAGCAGTGCCTCCGTCTTTGCGTCAAGCACATGTTCCCGCATTCTGGTGATCTGCTCAACAAATCTCCGGTAATCCATAAGCTCCGGCAATTCCTCAAAATACCCGTCCAGCACTTCCTGGGGAAGGGCCAGAATCTCCGGCTCCATCCAGGACGCAGCCTGGTCCAGGCGCGCAGACAAGATCTGGGCTTCTCCGCTCATCTTCTGGTATTTCGCATTAGAAGTATCCTCATGATACTTCTGATTTGCATAGACATAAACCTGCTCGAAAATCAGATTCATTGTCTCATATAACTTCAGAACCTTCAGAAGCTGTGCCGCCCCCCGGGCCAGGCTTCCCTGGTATCCTGCAAACTCCTCCATCATCTGCTCAATCTTTTTCACATCAGCAGCATACAGCTCCTCATCCACATACAGATCCTGCATATTCCAGGTATCTTCCACCTTCTGCTGCTCTCTGGTAATAATCACCTTCGGATCCATCAATCACAACTCCTTTTACTGGATAATTGCTGTTATCATAACAGATTTCTGCACTTTGTTCAACTCTGTTATTCCAACCGTCAAAAACATCTTTTCTTTTCCATGTACTGACCGTATAATATGAACCAAAACCCAAACAAACATAAAATGGGTATCTGACAGGGAAAATGACAAAATCGATTATACTCAATGATAAATAAAAATATCTCCTGTCCCATGAGGTGAATCAACATGAAATATCAAAATATCCTCCACGGAACCTTCCACAGCCGCCCCAACCGTTTTATCGCCAAAGTGTATATCGACGATATTCTGGAAACGGTGCATGTGAAGAATACCGGCCGCTGCCGGGAGCTCCTGCTGCCCGGGGCCGAAGTGATCCTGACTCGCTCAGACAACCCTGCCCGTAAGACAAAATATGACCTGATCGGTGTCCGCAAACCCGGTCTCGGTCTGGTCAATCTGGACAGCCAGGCTCCAAACAAAGTCGTATACGAATGGCTGCAGAGACAGGATTATACTCTGATCCGCCCGGAATACACCTACGGGGCCTCACGCATCGATTTTTATATGGAACATGAAAACGAACGCTTCCTGATGGAAGTAAAAGGCTGTACCCTCGAAATAGACGGCACCGGGTATTTCCCGGACGCCCCCACAGAGCGCGGAATCAAACATCTCCAGGAGCTTGCCCGTGCTTCCCGGGAAGGCTTTCACTGCATGCTGGTCTACGTGATCCAGATGGAGGGCATTTACGAAGTACATCCCAACATCACCACACATCCCCAGTATGGTGAAGCACTCCGACAGGCCCGGGAAGCCGGTGTCCAGGTACTGTATCTGCCCTGCAAAGTTAGGGAGGATTTTCTGGAAATATCATAAGTGACGCCCCCGGCAGGAAGGCAAAATTTTGGCAGGTGAAGTCAGCCGCAGAGGCGGTATCTGGCTGTCGAAGCCTTGCTGCGTCTGTCTGACACGGCTGTGGGGAGGACTGAGCATAAAGCAAGCCGTTGGAATCACTTGTTTACCGGACTTCCTGTAAGGGTAGTAGATTTCAGCGTTCAACGCTGAAATCTAAGTGAGCGCTGTCCGAGAGAGCTGACATCAGCCAGCGAACGAGTTGCAAACGGCTGCCCTGTAGGGAAGGCCGGGAAACTTATGTGATTCCCGGTGCAGCGTACAGCTCAGTCCTCCCCACAGCCTGCCAGACAGACGCATATCGCCTCCCCCACACGGCCAGATACCGCATCTGAGGCGTCCTGTTATATTAAAATGAAAAAGCAGCCACCCCATCACTCCCGCAATGGCATGGCTGCAATATCACTGATTTATTTGTCGTACTCCAGATAAGCACCCTTCATCGGTGAAGCTGCCAGGTCTGAAAACAGACGCAGTGCTCCCCTCGGATACTTTACCGGCTTCGGCTGCCAGTTCTTTTTACGTTCTGCAAGGATGGCGTCCATCTCTTCCGGTGTCTTGTGCTCACCCTTCACGCCTACGATAGCAAGGATACGCTCCTTCACATCCAGCTGGATCAGGTCTCCCTCTTCCACCAGTGCGATGGGGCCGCCTGCCTGTGCTTCCGGGCTGCAGTGTCCGATGACAGGGCCTGTGGAAGCTCCGGAGAAACGTCCGTCTGTGATCAGGGCAATACTCTTTCCGAGCTCTTTGTCAGAGGAGATTGCTTCTGAGGTGTAGAACATCTCCGGCATACCAGAACCCTTCGGTCCCTCATAGCGGATAAAAACGGCATCTCCCGGTTTTACCCTGTGATGCAGCACTGCATCAATACACTCTTCCTCACTGTCAAAAGGACGGGCATTCAGCACTGCAGAGAACATCTCCTTCGGGCAGGCTGTATGCTTGATCACAGCTCCCTCCGGGGCCAGGTTTCCCTTCAGGATCGCGATGGAACCGTCAGTACCGATCGCTTTGTCAAAGGGGCGGATAATATCCTCTTTGGTAATGTGTGTGCCATACTTCTCATTGGCCTTGTCCAGCCACTTCTGGCAGCGCTCATAGAATCCGTCTTTCTTCAGATCTTCCAGATTCTCACCCAGAGTCTTGCCTGTCACAGTCATGACATCCAGATGAAGCACACTCTTGATCTCCTCCATGATCGCCGGTACACCGCCTGCATAATAGAAGAACTCAGCCGGCCAGCGTCCTGCCGGGCGGACATCCAGCAGATAATGAGCTCCGCGGTGAAGACGGTCAAAGGTATCTCCTGTGATCTCAATGCCAAACTCGTGCGCGATGGCCGGGATATGAAGCAGACAGTTGGTAGAGCCGGAGATCGCTGCATGTACCATGATGGCATTCTCAAAGCTCTCCAGTGTCACGATATCAGAGGGACGCATATTTTCTTCCTGCGCCATCTCTACTGCACGGCGTCCCGCACGGCGGGCATACTCCAACAGGTCCGGGCTGGTAGCCGGAAGAAGGGCACTTCCCGGAAGGGTCAGTCCCAGTGCCTCTGCCATGATCTGCATGGTGGAAGCAGTACCGATAAAGGAACATGCTCCGCAGCTGGGGCATGCATTTTCTTTTGCCCAGCAGAGCTTCGCCTCATCGATCTCGCCTCTCTCATACTTCGCAGAATACATACCCAGCTGCTCCAGTGTCAGCATATCCGGTCCTGCTGCCATCGTACCGCCGGTCACTACGACAGAAGGAATATTGACACGGGCAAGTCCCATCAGATTGCCCGGCATTCCCTTGTCACAGCTTGCCATGAAAACACCTGCGTCAAAAGGTGTGGCATTTGCCTGGATCTCGATCATATTTGCGATCATCTCACGGCTCACCAGAGAGAAGTTGATACCGTCCGTACCCTGGCTCTCGCCGTCACACATATCAGTACAGAAATATCTGGCTCCAAATCCGCCTGCCTCTGCGATCCCCTCACGGGCTGCAGCCACCAGCTTGTCCAGATGACCGGATCCGGGATGGCTGTCTCCGAATGTACTTTCAATGAAAATCTGCGGTTTGCTCAGGTCTTCCGGTTTCCAGCCGGTACCAAGACGCAGCGGATCCATCTCCGGAGCAACCTTACGCATTTCCTGACTAATTAACATAGGTAGTTTCTCCTTTCTTTCTGTCATTCTATATTCAGTCGTCTACCTTCCACAGTCCCAGGGCCGGTGTTCCGACATAATAAATCTCCTCCCCATCCGGCATCACATTCCAGCCTTCTTTCAGAGCAGCCGGATCATACCTTCCGGAAATCTCATCATAATCTGCCCACTGATAGCCGACACTCTCGATCTCTTCCTTCGACATCAGTTCCGGCTTCGTAGCATAGGTCACCGTAAATCTTCCCTCAGTAGATCCCTGGATCAGATGTGCGGCGCTCATCAGACGTCCCTCAAAGGCTCCCTCGCGGTACAGCTCCAGAATATGCTCCGTGCCGGAATAACCATACTTGCGGGTCATCTTGTCCATCTCTTCATTTTCACCGAAGGCACGGATACCCGGCGCGAGGATCAGAAGTTCCCCGCCGTCGGCTACCGTCATTCTGGTGCGGTAAATTCCCTTATTTCCTACCCAGGTGGTCTTCAGCTCTTCCGGATCCAGATACGTCACTACTTTCTTCGCGCGGCGCTCCACATGACAGATATTCAGCTTCTGAGAAAGCTCTGCCGCCATCTCAAAGGGCCTGCGGCTCTGTCCGATGTACAGTCCATGAAGCTTCAGCACCTCATTTTCCCTCGTCGTCACAGTCTGAAGATATACCAGCGGAAGCTTGCCGTCAATAAAGTGCTGCTGCGCATAATCATAGAGCTTCCTGGCCGGGCTGTCGATGACACCCAGTGCCTTCTCCATACCGCAGATCGCACTGAGCATATGAGACTTGTTGATCATCTCACGTCCGCCTGTGCCGACAAAGATATTCTTGGAATAGTTGGCCATACCCACCACTTCATGAGGTACTACCTGGCCTACGGACAGGATCAGATCATAGCCTCCGTCAAACAGGAGATGGTTTACCTCCACATCGATCTGTTCCGGGAACAGCCCTCCGCTGATCTCTGAGCAAACCTCAGCCGGAACGTAACCCAGGCGCACGGTGTCTGTCTGCCAGTGATGCACCAGGATCGCATCCCTCGGCACCACATCACCGAAAAACTTCTCCATCTCATCCTCGCTCATGGCCATGTGGGTACCAAGTGCCGGCATCACATGAACTGTGGCGGAAGGGCTGAGCTTCTTATATAAAATCTGTGTGATCTCCCCTGCAAAGGAATAGCAGCGTGTATAATCCGGCGGAATGATCAGAACCTTCTTCACTCCCGGCCACTGCTCCAGCAGACCGTCGATCTGCTGCTCCAGCTGCTGCATGGAAATGCCGTTCTGCTCTTCTGTCAAATACAGTTCTTTCATAATGTCCTCCTGCACTTATCTCAGATCTACAACAACCTTCATGTAATTGCCCGGATTCTTCTCGATATCGATGATCGTCTCCGGAGCCTCATCCATGGAAATAGTCTTTGTGAGGATCCTCTTCACATCCACACGGCCGGAGGTGATGAGCTCGATGGCTTCCTCAAACTCTCCTGCGCTGGTACGTGCACCGCGGATATCTACCTCTTTCTTGGTGATCATATCGGTCGGAATGGAGGTCTCTTTCTTCGGCCATCCGGTGAAGGTGATACGTCCTGCATTGGATACCAGATCCAGAGTGCTGCGGATACATACGTTTGCTCCGGTACACTCCATCACGAGCTGTGCCATGTTTCCGTCTGTGATCTTCGCTACTGCTGCCACTGCATCTTCCTCTCCGGAATTTACAATGTACTCAATACCTACGCTCCTGGCAAAATCAAGACGCTCCTGTACCACATCGATCAGGATCGCATGCGCACCGTAGGCTTCTGCCACCATACCTGCCAGAAGGCCGATAGGACCTGCACCGTAGATCGCACAAAACTCCCCTGCCTTCAGACCTCCTCTGTGCACACCGTGAAGAGAAATGGTCAGCGGCTCAGCCATGGCAGCCAGTACCCAGTCCATATCCTCCGGCATCTTCACCAGCATATCAGCCGGATGGCAGAAGTACTCAGCCATACCTCCGTCTACATGTACACCCAGTACGTGAAGATCTGTACAGCAGTTAGTACGTCCGATGGAGCAGGGATAGCAGTGTCCGCAGTAAAGATAAGGATCTACGATTACCTTGTCTCCTACTTTCAGTCCCTTCGGGTTGTCCTCCGGAATAGACTCAATGATACCAGCCAGTTCGTGACCGATCACACGAGGATAAGAAACAAGTCCGTTGGTGCCGCGGAATGCTCCGATATCACTGCCGCAGATACCTGCTGTCACGATCTTGATCAGTGCCTGCCCCGGGCCCGGTACCGGTTTTTCCATATCAACACATGCTACTTCCCAGGGTTTTTCAAATTTAATCGCTTTCATTGTGGTATAATCCTTTCTTTTCTTTATATTATTATTTTTTCTTCTCTCATTTTTTAGGAAGATGAAACAGGTCTGTACATTCTCTTCACAATCCTTCTTCGGGAACTGCACAGCCGGGGGAATCCTGTGACCCTGCACAGATCCTCTGGGAACAATGGCTGGCCTGTATCAATGACCGGACTGATCATCTCCTGCACAGCATCCTGTTCTCTCCCCTGATGGCATCATCATAACATGTGACGTCCGACGTATCAAGAGGTATTTCCGACAAAATTGGATGTTCTGTTTTATGAAATATGAACAAGAAGTTTTTCGTCACAATTTTTCTTCTTTTTTGTATTACAGATTTTATTCCTGTTTGATTTACTAATACAAATATTATTTTCCTCCATTTATTGTCATTTTATACAATTTATGAATCCGTTTTCTATGCATCCTACCGATTTTTGTTGTTTCCATCATATTTGCGTTGACAGTCAGACGTATGACGTGGTATCTTCATTTCTGAAGCGTGGCAGATGCCTGTGGGAACTGTATCTGCCGCCCCCCATTTCTGCTGTGTCCCGGCACACAGCAGCCATTCTCCTGCCGTGTCCGGCAAGACGTCACCGTATGCAGCAGGAGCACATTCCAAAATTTATGTAAAGTAAGATGAAGGAGATTTCTATTATGATGATTCTTATTTTCCTTATTTCTATTGCAGTGCTTCTTCTCTGCATTATGAAATTAAAGCTGAATCCCTTCGTAGCACTTCTGGTTGTTGCCATCCTTACCGGACTCGCTACCGGTATGCCGCTGATGACCAGGACGCTCGAAGACGGAACTCAGGTACTGGGCATCGGTACCGTAATCCAGAACAACTTTGGTTCTACACTGGGAAGCATCGGTATGGTAACAGGACTCGGTGTTATGCTGGGTATGTTCATGTATGAGTCAGGCGGTATCAACAATATCTGTAACGCCATCCTGAAGGCTCTGGGGCCGAACCGTTCTCAGTATGCAGTTGCTACTGCAGGTTTCATTACCGGTATCCCGGTATTCGGAGATGTTGTTTACATCATGTTTGCTCCGATGCTTCGTGCTCTGTCCAAAAAGACAGGTTACTCCATGGCAGCTTATGCAGGAGCGATTTCTGTTGCTACCACATGTACCTTCGCACTGGTACTTCCGACTGCTCCGCCTCTGGCTGTTGCAGCTAATATGGATATCAACGTAGGTCTTTTCTTCCCGTATGCACTGGTCTCCGCTTTTGTAGGTATGTTCGTGGGCGGTATCGTATACGGCGGCATCATCAACAAAATGGACAAAAAATCCGGTAAGGTATGGGATTTCTCCGATCTGGATGAAGAAGCAGCTGAACTGGATACTTCCAACAGCATGAGCGGCGGCAAGGCTATGAGCATTCTGCTCGTTCCGATTCTCCTGATCCTTCTGGGAAGCTTCTCTTCCTTCTTCCTGAGCGAAGGTCCGGTACTCACGATCCTCAGCTTCCTTGGTGACAAGAACATTGCCATGCTGATCGGTGTACTTTACGGTGCATTTATTTCCCGCCCATATCTGAAGCGCTCCATCACAGAGATCATGAGTGACGGTGCAGACAGTGTAGGTATGATCCTTCTGATTACAGGTGCCGGCGGTGCATACGGCGGTATCCTGAAAGCCTGCGGTATTGCGACTGTCATCACAGACACTCTGATGGGCTTCCATATGCCGGTTCTCGTAATGTGCTTCGTAATCGCACAGGTGCTTCGTTGCGCTACCGGTTCCACTACCACAGCCCTGACCACCACTTCCGCGATCGTGGCAAGTGTTGCTACGACAGCAGGTGTATCACCGATCCTGTGTGCAATCGCTGTCTGTGCCGGCGGTATCGGTCTTTCTCTTCCGAACGACTCCGGTTTCTGGGCAATCAACCGTTTCTTCCACATTGACCTGAACGATACGTTCCGTGGATGGACCTTCGGTGGATTCGTTGCCGGTGTGACAATTCTGATCTTTGTCTGCATCCTGAGTATGTTCCAGGGAGTTCTTCCGGGACTTATGTAACAGAAAGAGTGATTCATGCCATCCGGTATTGCACCGGGTGGCATTTTTTCAAAATGAGGCAGTTTTCACTTACGGGACGTCCCTGAACAGTAACACTATAACAATAAATGTATAAACAATTATGTAAATTTAATACAATTATTGATAATTCTATGTTATAATGTAAGCTATCAACGGAATTTCTCGTCTGTGAGATTCCCTGATAGTTTCATGACAGAGTCATCATGGAATTATCTGATGAAAATGAAGGAGGATTTATTTATGCAAATGACTTTCCGCTGGTATGGTGAAGGCAACGACACTATTACCCAGGAACAGATCAAGCAGATTCCCGGTGTGACCGGTCTTGTCTGGGCACTGCATCACAAGCAGCCGGGCGAAGTATGGACGGTCGATGAGATTGAAGTAGCCCGTCAGCAGATCGAGGGCCACGGTTTCAACATGGATGTGGTAGAGAGTGTCAATGTCCATGATGATATCAAGATTGGACTTCCTACCCGCGACCAGTACATCGAAAATTATAAAACAACTCTGCGCAATCTGGCTAAATTCGGTGTGAAGGTTGTTACCTACAATTTCATGCCGGTGTTTGACTGGACACGTACAGATCTCTTCCATCCGATGGAGGACGGCTCTACAGCTCTCTTCTATCAGAAGGATGTCATCAAAGAGGATCCGATGGAGATGGCCAATTACATCGTCAAAGAATGCGAAGGCTTTACGATGCCGGGCTGGGAGCCGGAGCGTATGGCCAAGCTGCAGGACCTCTTTGAGGCTTACAAGCCGGTGACCAAGGAAAAGCTCTGGGAGAATCTGAAGTATTTCCTGGAAGCTATCATGCCGGTATGCCATGAGACAGGCATCAAGATGGCGATCCATCAGGATGATCCGCCATGGGATATCTTCGGACTGCCGAGACTTCTGGTGGATAAAGAATCCATCGGCCGCTTCCTTTCCATGGTAGATGACGAGTACAACTGCCTCTGCCTGTGCTCCGGATCTCTCGGAGCCAACGCAGAAAATGATGTGCCGGATATCATCCGCACCTACTGCGACCGTATCGCATTCGCTCACGTCCGCAATGTGAAGCATTTCCCGAACGGTGATTTCACGGAAGCTTCTCATCGTGACTGCGATGGCGATACTCATATCATCGAAATTATGAAAGCTTATCATGACTGTGGCTTCAAGGGATATATGCGTCCTGACCACGGCCGTCATATCTGGGATGAAAAATGCCGTCCGGGATATGGTCTCTATGACCGTGCTCTTGGTATTATGTATCTTTGGGGATGTTGGGATATGCTTGACAGGCTTTACGGAAAAGTTGAGTAATACTCAGAAAGGATACTGACAAAATTGGAGCAGATTTCAAACTTTGAAAATGTGAAATCAAAGGATTCCACCCTCCCGGAGCGTGTGGCAGATCAGATCTCACAGCTAATCATCGACCGCCAGCTGACGACCGATGACAAGCTGCCCAACGAATTTGAGCTTGCCACCCAGCTCAATGTGGGCCGGGGCACCGTAAGAGAAGCGGTCAAGCTTCTGGTCGCCAGGAATGTCCTGGTGATCCGCCGCGGAAAAGGCACTTATATCGCCCACAATCCCGGTGTGGTGGAAGATCCTCTCGGTTTTACATATTATTCCGACCAGCTCCAGCTGGGTATCGATCTTCTGGAGGTGCGTACCAATCTGGAGCCCTGGGTTGCCAGACTTGCTGCCGAGCGTGCGACGCAGGAAGATATCAATACTATGTTACACAACTGCCGTCTGGTGGAAGAAGATATTCTGGCAGGACGTGATCACTTGCCGAATGATATGAATTTCCATGTCAGTATCGCCAATTGTATGCACAATCTTGTAACACCAAAATTGATTCCTGTCATCACCTATTCCGTCCGGTTATTCGGATCTCTCAACGGCAATTCACTGCTGTCCGAGACGATCATCGGTCATCACGCGATCGCGGAAGCCATCCGTACCCATGACCCGGATCAGGCGGAAAAGGCCATGCTGGATCATCTGAAGCAGAACCAGTCGGAGCTGCAGGCAATCGTGAAGGAATTAAAAGAGAGCAAAACAGATATTTTGTAAGACAAAAAGGAGCCCGTTTCCGCAGCAGGCTCCTTTTTTGTTCCATATATTCTTTTTTACCGTTCTTCCCTGAAGTATGGTATTCCCAGTCCTTCCGGAGGCTGATTCTCTTTCTTCTTCCGGAAACTGATGACTACAAGCACGATGATCGTCACCAGATATGGAAGCGCCTTGAATACTTCCTGCATGGCTCTTCCCAGGCCCGGGATATACAGATAAAGAATATACAAAGCGCCGAAGAGGATAGATCCCCAGATGGCATTCAACGGCTTCCACATGGCAAAAATGACAAGAGCTACGGCCAGCCAGCCGCGGTCACCAAATCCATTGTCTGTCCAGGTACCGCCGGAGTATTCCATCACGAAATATAGACCGCCCAGCCCCGCGATTCCAGCTCCGATGCAGGTAGCCAGATACTTGTATTTCGTCACGTTAATGCCGGCCGCATCTGCCGTACCCGGGTTCTCACCGACAGCCCTCAGATTCAGACCACTGCGGGTCCGGAACAGAAATACAGACATGACGATGGCGCAGATGATGGCTGCATAAGTCAGAAAACCATAGCTGAAGAAAACACTGCCAATCACAGGAATCTTGCTCAGCACCGGTATCTTCGCCGTATAGGCACTGGCTGTCGTGCTGACAGAGATCTGCCCCACGCCGCCTGCCAGCTTGGAGATGGAACCGCCAAAGAAGTTGCCGAATCCTGTGCCGAAAATGGTCAGCGCCAGACCGGTGACATTCTGATTCGCCCGGAGGGTGATGGTGAGAATACTGTAGATCAGTCCGCCGATCAGCGCACAGGCAAAGGCACAGAGCAGAGAAATCAGCATACCGGCTACCGGATTCGGTGTCTCCACTGCCCTCTCATAGAAAAATGCTCCCATCAGTCCGGCAATTCCGCCCATATACATGATGCCCGGAATACCAAGATTTAGATTGCCAGACTTTTCTGTCAGGATCTCTCCCAGAGCTCCGAACAGGATACCCATCCCCTGAACAATCGCTTTCTGAATAAAGATAATCAGCACACTCATCTGGATTCCTCCTTTCTGTGATTCCATTCCACCTTATATTTGATAAAGAACTCTGCTCCGATCAGGAAAAACAGGATAATGCCCAGAATCACATCAGAGGCGTTCTCATTCAATCCATACTGAGACGCGATCTGAATCGCTCCCTTTTCCATAAAAGTCATACCGAAAGCCACCGCAATCATGACAAAGGTATTGAATTTGGACATCCATGCCACAATAATAGCTGTGAATCCCCGACCGCCCGCCGTCGCTGTCGAGATCGTGTGACTGCAGCCGCTGACAATGATAAATCCTGCGATTCCGCAGATAGCTCCGGAGATCCCCATGGTACGCAGCAGCACTCTTTTCACACTGATACCGGCATACCGGGCCGTTCTCTCGCTCTCGCCGACTACCGCCACCTCATATCCCTGCTTGCTGTATTTCAGATAGATATACATCAGGACCACCAGAAGCAGCACGATCACCAGATTCCAGCCGTAATCATTGCCGAAGAGCTTCGGCAGCCATCCGGCTCTCGTCTGCTGGTTGATAATACCAACCGTATTGGAGCCCTTGGGATTCTCCCAGTAAATAATGCAGTAGGTGACGATCTGCATCGCCACATAGTTCAGCATCAGGGTAAACAATGTCTCATTGGTCTTCCATTTTGCCTTGAACCAGGTGGGAATAAGCCCCCAAACCATACCTCCCACAGCGCTTCCTGCAAACATCAGAATCAGAACCAGCGGCTGAGGAAGCTTGTCCGCAATGTAGATCATCATAGCTGCAGACACCATACCTCCGATGAGGATCTGTCCTTCAGCACCGATATTCCAAAAACGCATCTTAAATGCCGGTGCAAGACCGATGGCAATACACAGAAGAACCAGCGTATCCCGGATTGTGATCCAGATACGGCGCTTACTGCCCAGCGCTCCGTCAAAAATTGCCTTATACACATCAATGGGATTCATGCGCACCAGCAGAAAAATCACGCCTGCGCAGACCACCAGCGCCATCAGAAGAGCAATGGCATAGACCATGAGCATCTTTCCGGGACTCATGGATTCCCGTTTGGACATTCGCAGAACCGGTTCTTTATTCATGATCTGACTCCTCCTTCTCTTCCATCTTTTCATGGCGCGTCATCAGCACGCCCAGTTCCTCTTTCTTCGCAGTCCTCCCATCCACGATACCGGTAATGTGGCCGCCGCAGAGCACTGCGATCCGGTCACACAGCTCCATCAGCACATCCAGGTCTTCAATGACACAGACCACAGCCACACCCTTTTCCTTCTGCTCATTCAGCAGATGGTAGATCGTATGGGAAGAATTGATATCGATTCCACGGGTCGGATAAGCCACCATCAGAACCTTCGGCTTCTGGGCGATCTCGCGGCCTACCAGCACCTTCTGGACATTTCCTCCGGACATCTGGGCCACAGGAGCCGAGATACTGGGTGTCACAACCTCCAGCTGATTTTTGATCCTGGCTGCCAGTTTTCCCGGTGTCTTCCGGTCAAGGAACTCAGATTTTCCTTTCTGGTAGCTGCGGAGCATCACATTGTCCGTCATATTCATGGAACCTACCAGACCCATGCCGAGACGGTCCTCCGGCACGAAAGCCAGCCGGACACCCAGCTTGCGGATCTTCGCCACATCCAGATTGGAGATCACCTTTTCCTCTCCATCCTCCGGATAGAAGGTGATCTTCCCTTCGGTCACAGGTTCCAGTCCGGCGATCGCCTCCAGCAGTTCCTTCTGTCCGCCGCCGGCGATACCGGCGATTCCCAGGATCTCGCCGCTGTAGATCGTCAGAGAGGCATCGTCCAGCGATTTGATTCCTTCCTTTGTCGTACAGGTCACATGAGACAGCTCCAGACGCTTCTTCTGGTCGTGAGGCACAGGACGCTGAATATTCAGATCCACCTTCTCTCCCACCATCATCTCGGTCAGGGAAGCGACCGTGGCATCTTTCGTGTCCACCGTATCAACATACTGTCCTCTGCGAAGAATAGAAACCCGATCGGATACGGCCAGCACCTCGTGAAGCTTGTGAGTGATCAGGATAATGGAGCAGCCATCCTTCTTCATATTCCTCAGGACTTCAAAGAGACGGTCCGCCTCCTGGGGTGTCAGCACTGCCGTCGGCTCATCCAGGATCAGGATCCTGGCTCCCCGGTACAGCATCTTCACGATCTCCACCGTCTGTTTCTGGGATACAGACATTTTGTAGATCTTCTGGTTCGGATCCAGATCAAATCCATATTTATCCGCCAGCGCTCGGATCTCGGACGTCACCGTCTTCATATCCAGCATCTGTTTGCCCGGCAGTCCCAGAATAATATTTTCAGCCGCCGTCAGAATATCCACCAGCTTGAAATGCTGGTGTACCATACCTATTCCCAGATCAAAGGAATCCTTCGGCGAACGGATCTTTACTTCACGCCCGTCAACGGTAATCTGTCCCTCCTCCGGATAATAAATACCGGAAATCATATTCATAAGTGTCGTTTTTCCGCTTCCATTCTCCCCCAGCACACAGAGAATCTCACCTTTTTTCACGGAAAGACTTACTTTATCATTGGCTATGACACTTCCAAAACGCTTTGTTATATTGTGCAGCTCGATCGCATAGCTCTGCTCCAATTTCATCCCGCCCCCTGTTCTTTTTTGTAGACTGCATTCTGCAGGGCAGTGTTTTACACGTCACACCCCGCAGGACAGCACATTTTCTGCTGCCTGTACATAAAAATGTCGTGCATAAACCACAGAAGAGGCGCCGCAAACCAGAAGCCGAAACGCCGCCTGCGGCAAAAGCTTCTGTAGATCCGCAACACCTCTGTCAGTTAATGCTTTAAAACATATGTCTCTGGATTATTCAACGATAGAATTGATACCATCGATCTGGATATCAAATGCCGGAGCTGAACCATACTCAGACTCATGGAAATAACCGTCTGAAATGTACTCAACGCCATTCTTCTCATAGGTATCCAGAGTCTCGCCATTTACAGTCCATGTGGAAGTATCAAATACTTTCAGAGAACCATCCTTGATAGCTGCCTCTACTTCAGCAACCTTCTCTGCGGTACCTTCTGCGATAGCTGCTTCATTCAGTTCTGTGATCTTGTCTGCGCCCTCATTGTAGCCCTGGCACCAGTCAGTATCGATTGCCTGTCCGTCCAGTACGCACTGTACTGCATAAGTATAGTACGGGCCCCAGTTGATGGAAGCAGATGTAAGAGCCTGTGTCGGAGCAGTCTCGATCATGGATACGTTGTAACCTACTACCGGTACGCCTGCTGCCTCACATGCAGTCGGAGCACCTGTGGTATCTGCGTGCTGGCTGATCAGCACACAACCGTCAGCGATCAGAGCCTCTGCACACTCTTTTTCAAGGTCGAAGCTTGCCCAGCTGTTGGTGTATTTTACTTCCATAGTTACAGACGGGCATACGCTCTTGGCGCCAAGATAGAATGATGTATATCCTGAGATCACCTCTGCGTACGGATAAGCGCCTACATAACCAAGCAGTGCCTGATCCTCAGTGATCTTACCGTCTGCGATCATCTCATTTACCTTCATACCTGCTACGACACCTGATACATAACGGGACTCATATACGGATGTGAAGTAGTTGTGCATATTTGCAAGTCCGCTGGATGCTGCCTGATATCCTGTCGCATGGCAGAACTGTACATCCGGGTACTCTGCTGCTGCTTCCATCATATAGGTCTCATGACCGAAGCTGTTTGCAAAGATGATCTGGCATCCCTGATCTGCAAGATCGCATGCCGCGTCCATACATCCCTCATCCTCACCGATCAGAGTCTTCTCGATCACCTGAGACTCATCCAGTCCAAGTGAAGCAGCCATCTCATCGATACCAGCCATATGTGCTGCTGTGTAGCCTTCGTTCTCATCGCCGATGTAGATCACTCCGACCTTGACATCCTCCAGCGCCACACCTGCTGCTTCCTCTGCGCTCACACCACACACTGCAAGGGATGCTGTCATCGTCCCTGCCATCAGTAAAGCAAGTAATTTTTTCATTGTTCTTTTTCCTCCTTATCCTCACCGGGATATCGCTGCAGACCGTGCATCATCTGTGCATCAAGTCTGCAAATGAAATAGTAATGAATCACTTCACTAATTTATAATATTTCGGGCAGTATGTCAATTGATTATGAAAACTTTATAAAATAAATTTTACATTTTTTTGCAGGACGCCGCAAAACGAAAATCAGTCTGTCTGGTATGGTCTCTTTTGCGGATGGTGAGGCTGCCTGCTGGTGCTTGAGCCTCCGACAGTGTATGTGCTTCTGTCCATGATCTGGGGTACTGGCTGCAGTGGGGATCCTGTTCAAAGCGCTCTGGGTGACATGTCCCAAATGGGTTTTTTCTATTATATATTGCCATGGGCTGGGCATGCCTGTCCGTATTTGTGCCGCTGATCCATGCACTGCCCCACGGAGCTTTCCTGTGGCTCCTCACCGGAGGCATCATTTATTGTAAGCTGCTTTATCGTTTACACCAACTTCGATTGGTTTCTAATCAATTTCGAGCTACATAAAACACCATTTCACAATATCATCAATCAATTTGGATGGCAGAGTTTTATTATAAGGAAGATAAATAGCGTTTTTCTTAGTGAGAAATTCACTTAACTCAGCTCCAAATTTCTCAATAGATTCACAGCCAACGTAGAGACTGACAGGCTTTTTGCATGCAGAAAAAGAAATTGATTTTCCTGCTTTTTCATAAACAGGCATACTCCATGATATCCGTTCATTTACGCCTGAAATACTTTCTCGTATGATAGCTGCTATTTTTGTCAGGTGAGACTGCATTTCTAAAGGTTGTGATTCTATATATTCTAATACTGTTTCAGGTGCCTTTCCGCAATAATGTCCCTGATTTGTTTTTTTAAATTGTCTTCCACATTTTGGGCATATCCACATATATTAGTCTGTCTCCTCTAATCCATTTTTTTCTTTTTATCTATCTTTCGAATGGCAGGGATCGCAAACATGAGCACTGCAACACATATCAGCAAAATGCCGCTCAATGCAAACCAGTTACTGATTCCGATCCGGTCTGCAAAAGCTCCGGATAATCCCAATCCAATCGGCATTGCCAGCGAAGCTACACTGCCGTACAATCCGAACACACGCCCCAAATACTCCGGGGCGACTCTTTCCTGCATCAGGGCAGTCACCGGTCCATTGTAGAACGGAACAGCCAGTCCCATCATAACACAGCAAACTACAAAACCGGAAAATCCGCCCTGCGGCAACACGCCGGATACGAAAACCGGGACTGCAACAATTACAACAGAAAGAACAATTTCTTTTCCCCGATCTTTAATACCACCCCATACACCAAGCACTGCACCACCTGCTAGTATAATCCACGCTAAATACCGCACTGGTTCGCTGAGAATGCTTTTTCGAGAGTACAGTTGTAAAAACGCAGGCGTAGCGGGCTACGCTGAGGCTTTTACAACTGTGCTATCGGGAAAGCAGGCCAGCGAAACAGGCG
>JAQXWO010000105.1 GCA_029225485.1 Lachnospiraceae bacterium | reverse complement strand
CTTACCCATTTCTCCACCCAAGGCATCAATCTCTCTCACCAGATGTCCCTTGGAAGTTCCTCCCACATTGGGATTGCAGGGCATCATGGCAATACTGTCCACACTGACGGTAAACATCACCGTTTCCAGCCCCAGTCTGGCGCAGGCCAGCGCAGCCTCACAGCCGGCATGTCCGGCTCCTGTGACAACCACATCCACCCATTCCTCTACATTTCTTCTTACACTCACTTTTTACTCTGATCTCCTTTTCTATTTCCCCATGCAGAATCTGCCGAAAATCTCATTTACGATATCTTCCCCCAGAGTTTCCCCTGTAATGCCGCCCAGCGCCTCATAGGCGCTTCTCAGGTCGATCGACAGAAAATCCTCCGGCATATCTGCTTCCGCGCTCTCTATGGCCCGTTTCAGGCTGTCTGCAGCCTCCTGAAGCAGCGTTTTCTGGCGCATATTCGTGATACATATCTCATTATTAAAAGATAATCTGCCCTGATAAAACATCTCCCTGAGCAGTTCCTCCAGCCGGTCCATGCCTGCGCCTGTTTTTGCCGACACGGAAACGATCGGATATGCGTCCTCCGTCTGCTCTCTGAGCATCTGTTCTGTCGTCACAGACGGAAGATCTGATTTGTTCAGGAGAATAATCGCCTTTCTCCCCTTCAGCATCTCCATGATCTCTCTGTCATTTTCATCCAGTCTGCCGGAAGAATCGGCCACATACAGGATCAGATCAGCCTCCTGCATTTTTTCCTTTGCCCGGCCGACCCCGATCTTTTCCACCACATCGTCCGTGTCACGGATACCTGCCGTGTCTGTCACACGCAGTGTGATTCCCCGGACATTGATGGTCTCCTCCAGTACGTCCCGGGTCGTTCCCGCAATGTCCGTCACGATCGCACGCTCTTCTCCCATCAGCATATTCATAAGAGAGGATTTTCCAGCATTTGGTTTCCCCGCGATGACGGTCTGTATCCCCTCCGTAAGAATCCTTCCGTCATCTGCTGTATCGATCAGCCTGCATACCTTTCTGTGAATCTCCCGGATCTCCGGCAGCAGCTCCTCCGTATATCCATCCAGACTCATATGCTCCGGATCATCCAGCGCCGCCTCGATCTTTGCGATATGATACAGTATTTTTTCCCGCATCTCCCCCACTGCAGCTTTCACAGACCCTTTCAGCTGGCTGACTGAGCTTTTCAGCGCATATTCATTTTTTGACTGTATGACATCCATCACGGCTTCTGCCTGGGACAGATCAATTCTGCCGTTCAAAAAAGCCCGTTTCGTAAATTCTCCCGGCTCTGCCGGACGCGCTCCATGGCGGATCACCGTTTCCAGTGTCTGTTTCATAGCATATATTCCGCCATGACAGTTGATCTCCACTGTATCCTCCGCCGTATAAGTTCTCGGTGCCCGCATGATCATCACAAGCACCTCATCTATAATCTCTTCCCCATTCACAATAAAACCATAATGGATCGTATGTGATTTCTCTTCCGATAATCTCTTCTTTCCGCTCTTGGACCGGTAAATTCTGTCAATTACCGTAAATGCATCCGGTCCGCTGATTCGAATAATACCGATGCCTGACTCCGCCACTGCCGATGAAACAGCAGCAATCGTATCATGCTCCATGATCACAATCCTCCTCGCGCATGCCATCCTCCTGCATACCGTAACCTGATTCATCTCAAACTTTCATCTGATTCCATCGGGCCTGCACTCATTTTTTATCTACTTTTCTGCCTGTAAAACAAAAACCTGCCGACCCGCGAAATACATCATATCATAACTTCCCCATAAAAAAAAGCGGCAATCCTGCCTGCTGTCTCTTTTCATTATTTTCATTATTTTTCAATATCATTTTTCTTTACTTTCCAGAGCAAAACTCTAAAATGTCTCACATTTTATCGGTGCTGCGTATCCGCTCTACAATATCGGCCTATTTGAAAACCAGCTGTCTGCCCCATACATATCCAACACGTCTGACCTCGTAACGGACAGACAAATTTCATGACTGTCCGGGACGGAGGCCGCACGAGTGGATATGTATGGGACAGACAGCGTCACTCAAACAGTAACAGCAATCGAGTAGGAGGGGATTTTGATTAAATCCCCTCCTACTCGATTGGTCTATATTATTCCTCAGAAGTATTCTCCTCTTTTACCTCTTCCTGGGAAACTTTCTCCGCTTCCTGTCTCGGTCTTCTGTCCGGACGCTGAGATCTTCTCTCATACCGGTCATTATTCTTACGGAGAGTGACAACCACCTTTCTGCAGGGTTCTTCTCCCTCACTGTGAGTCGTCACATAGGGATCATTCTGAAGTGCAGAATGGATGATCCGTCTCTCATACGGGTTCATCGGCTCCAGGAATACCGGTCTCCTTGTCTTCTTTACCTTCATGGCAATATTCTTGGCAAGATTCTCAAGGGTCGCTTTTCTCCGGCTTCTGTAATCCTCTGTGTCAAGCTTCACGCGGACATAGGAAGCATTTCCCTTGTTTACCACAAGACTGGTCAGATACTGAAGAGAATCCAGAGTCTGTCCTCTCTTGCCGATCAGAACTCCCATGTCCTCTCCATCGATATTGACAGACAGGACCTCATCCTCAAAAGTGATGTCCATCTGTACATTCATCTCCATGGTCTGGAACAGATCCCTGAGGAATTTTTCTGCTCTGCTCTTTGCCTCCTCCGGATCGGCAGGTACTCTCGGCGCCTTCGGTGCGCGCTCTTCTCTGAGCTCTGCGGCGGCCTCATCAGATACCGTCTCAGCAGCAGCTTTCTCTTCAGAAGCTTTTTCTCTTTCCTTCCAGCCATCCTTCTGAGCCGGCTTTCTGGCAGCTTTCTGGCCGTTTCTTTTTCCTTCCCGGAAATTATCCCTGCGTCCGGTCCGGCCTGCTTCTCTGCTTTCTTCCTTCGGAGCATTTTCCGGATTTTCTTTTCCTTCTGCCGTCTCCTGAGCTTCTTTGACAGGCTTTGCCTCTTTCTGCTCTTTTTTGAATTCCTTCTGTTCTTTTTTATTTTCTTTCCGGATCTCTTTCTGTTCTTTTTTGAACTCTTTTTTCACTTCCGGCTGAACTTTTTCTTCCACAGAAACAGAAGCTTTCACTTCTTTTTTCGGTTCTTTCCTGGATTCTTTCTTCGGCTTCTCTTCCTTCTCACCGAAGACTTCTTTCATCAGATCCTCGTCCGTCTTTTTCTTTTTGGCCTCGATCACAGCTTTTTTTGCGCCGATTCCGAAAAATCCTGCGGTACCTTTCTCGATGACACGATATTCGATATTATCACTGCTTGTACCCAGCTGAATCGTAGCCTCCGTCACTGCATCTGCGACTGTCTTGGCTGAAACTCTGATCCAATTTTCCATACTCAAAACCCCCTTACTTCTTCGCGTTCTTCTCATTGTACTGCTTTACCATCTGGGCTTTGGCAGCCAGACTTCCCTGTTTCGCAGTCGTATGACTCTTATAATATTCCGTGGACTTTTCGATCTTCGCCTTGCGGTTTTCTTCCGTGATCTGAGGCTTTTTCGGACTCTCGATCGTCTTTGTCGTCATCTTGGCCGTGTTTGTGATCTTCTGAGGCGGAAGTCCCTGTTTTGCACGCTTTGCATTTTCTTTTTCAATATTTTTCTTGATCAGCTCGTCAATATCCAGTCTGTCGATCTGCTTGTTGATTACTACTTGCTGGATACTTCTGACAACGGCACCGGCAATCCAGTAAATACCCATACCTACCGGAAGCGTAAAGCAGAACACTGCAGACATGAGAGGCATCACCGTATTCATAGTCTTCATGGTAGTAGCCATAGTATCCGGACCATCTTTTTTGCTGTTCTGCTGTGTGTCTCCTGCAGTAGGCATCAGTTTGGTATTGAGCCACTGTGTCAGCGCAGCCAGGATCGGGATCATCAGCGCTCCCACAAGGAGCAGATAAGAACCTGCTGCCATAGCGCTGGAGATAATCGATGCCGGAGCATCTGCAATATTCAGGCCAAGGAAATAATTCATATGGTCTACTTTATCCTGTGTACTCAGGATCAGATCGGACATATCCGGGAACTGCGCAGCCAGCTCTGCCCAGTGAGAAGGAGCCAGCTTATACAGCACATCGATCACAGTCAGATTGGTGACTTCTGATATTCTTACATTTACACTTGTGGCCAGCTCGGTCAGGTATTCATGAGTGCCTGTCGCAGCAACCAGCTTCTCAGCCAGCGGCATAAAAGCGTCTCTTACGCTGGTCACGTACGCCGGAATATTCCAGATCACACGATACAGTGCAAACAGGATCGGCATCTGAATGAGCATCTGAAGACAGCTTCCCATGGGATGTACGCCATACTTCGCATAGACAGCCTTTGTCTCTTCATTCATCTTCATCATGGCTGCCTGATCCTGCTCTTTGCCCTTATACTTCTTCTGGATCGCCTGGATCTCGGGATTCATTCTGCCGGACAGCTTGGAAAAACGCTGCTGCTGAATGGTAAGAGGCATCAGAAGAAAATAGATTACAATCGTAAATAAGATAATACACAGACCAATATTCTCCAGGCCGATCTGAGACTGCAGCCAGAAAATAGCATTCATAATATAGCCGAGAATACTGGCAATCGGACCGATCAGGAAAGTCGTACTTTTAGTCAATAACATTCGTTCGTTTCCTCCTATGGAACTGGGTCATAGCCACCCTTTGAAAACGGATTGCACCGTAAGATCCTCCATCCTGCCAGCAGACCGCCTTTGACTGCTCCATATTTTTCAATGGCCTCCAGACCATACTGTGAACACGAGGGGAAATAAGGACACTTTGTCGATTTCATAGGTGACAGGTATTTCTGATAAAATTTAATCAGACGAATCAGAATTAATTTCATTTTTTTTCACTTCCTCCATACTGGTTTCCTTCATGATCTTATGAAGTCTGCCAAGGTGAAGCATGGCGCTCTCGATCTCAAAGAAATTTCTCTCTTTAGCGCCCATCCGGGCAACGATGACCATATCAATGCCCTCAACGAATTTCGTTTCATTCAGCCGGTAACTCTCCCGGATCAGTCTCGTGATCCGATGTCTCACCACACTGTTCCCGACCTTTTTGCTGACAGAGATACCGATACGGTTCTTCTGCGTCCCGGCAGGAAGCACATACATGACCAGATATCTGTTTGCATAAGATGTTCCCTTCCTGTAAACACGCTGAAAATCACCGTATTTCTTTAATGATTCTGAAAATATCATATTTTTTCCCAATTAAACCAAAAGGCCACAAATCTGCGGCCTATACTGTCAAAGATTTTCTTCCTTTTGCTCTTCTGGCAGCCAGAACCTTTCTTCCGCCTGCTGTGCTCATTCTTGCACGGAATCCGTGAACTTTGGATCTGGATCTCTTCTTCGGCTGAAATGTCATCTTCATGTCCATACACCTCCTTCATACTGTTCAAACAGGATACTCACATATCCCATCAAATGATCGATTTTACACTTTCGAAAATACATTACTGGTCACGTATTTACACGAAAACATCGTTTTTAATTATATTAAGAAATCAGACGCAAGTCAAGAGGTTTTTTTATTGGAAACAGGGGGAATGGCACGGATTATGCGACGCGGTCATCCCCGGTCCGATCCATGCGTGCTGCCTCCGTCCCGGACAGCCAGGAAAATATCCACATTCCGGCGGTTTACATAATTTTATCCACATTTTGTGGATAACTTGTGGAAAACTTCTGGGTATTGTGTTTAAACCCTTTTTGGACAATGTCAGATTTCCCTTTTTTTCAACCTTTTTCGTCGTGTGTACAAGTGGAAAACAGTTATCCACATCATAATTCCAAAACAGGCTCTTCCACATATGTTATCAACATATCCACAAAGTTATCCACATTATCCACTCCATATTTTAAAACTTACCATTGATAAATTTCTGTTTTTGGTTTAATATTATTGTAGGAAAAAATGGTTTTTTGGAGAAGATGAGAATATGGACATACTACAGGAAAAATGGGAAGAAATACTCTATATTGTAAAAGCTGAGCACGAACTTTCTGATATTTCTTTCAAAACTTGGCTGAAACCTCTTCAGATTTTCAGTGTCTCAGATACTACTGTGACCATTCTGGTGCAGTCAGGACAGACCGGCATTGATTATATTACGAAAAAATATATGCTGCCGATCAAAGTAGCGATCGCCGAATTTACTGGAAAAGAATTTGATCTGGAATTCATTCTTCCGGAACAGGCTGCCGCTCTCGAGCAGAGCAGAAAGCCAGCCCCTGCCCCTCACAAGATCATCGATAAAACTTCGGTTTCTGAAAAAGCAAACCTGAATCCGAAGTATACTTTTGATACCTTCGTGGTGGGCAACAACAACAAATTTGCCCATGCGGCTGCTCTGGCGGTGGCGGAATCACCCGGAAAAATGTATAATCCTCTGTTTATTCACGGAGGTGCCGGTCTCGGAAAGACCCATCTGATGCATTCGATCGCCCATTTTGTGCTGGAACAGAATCCTGAAAAAAAAGTGCTCTACGTCACCAGTGAAACTTTTACGAACGAACTGATTGATTCGATCCGTAACGGCAATAATACTGCTATGACCAAATTCCGTGAAAAATACAGAAATGTAGATGTTCTTCTCATCGACGATATCCAGTTTATAATAGGAAAAGAGTCCACACAGGAAGAATTCTTCCATACTTTCAATGACCTGCACGGAAATAAAAAACAGATCGTCATATCCTCCGATAAACCGCCAAAAGATATTGAGACGCTGGAGGCCAGGCTCCGTTCCCGATTCGAATGGGGACTGATCGCGGATATTTCTTCGCCGGATTTTGAGACCAGAATGGCGATCCTTCACCGAAAAGAGGAAAATGACGGTTACAATATTGATAATGAAGTCATTGAGTATATCGCCATGAACATCAAATCCAATATCCGTGAGCTGGAAGGCGCTCTGAACAAACTGGTTGCTCTTAGCAATCTGGAACAGCGTGAAATCACAGTTGAACTGGCGGAGGAGGCACTGAAGGATATTGTTTCTCCGGACAACAAACGTGAAGTGACCCCCAAACTCATCATTGAAACGGTTGCTTCCTATTTCCATGTGACACCGGAAGACATCAAAAGCAACAAGCGCAATTCCGAAATCGTATACCCGCGGCAGATCGCCATGTATCTGTGCAGCAGCATGACCAATGTAGGCCTTAAGAAAATCGGTGCGGAAATGGGAAACCGGGATCATTCCACGATCCTGCACGGTGAGAAAAAGATCAAAGCTGAAATTGCCAAAAATGATTCGGTGAAAAATACGATCGAGATACTGAAAAAGAAAATCAACCCCGGATGAGTGAAAAAGTTATCCACAAAGTTATCCACTTATCCACAGGATAACCCTTCTCATACGATGTGGACAGCATGTGTATATATGTTTATAAAAATGAGCAGAAAAACCACAATCACAGGTACCTGCCGCAGCCCTGTGGATAACCGGATGTTTATTCTCAGGTTTTCCTGATAAATTTCAACCAGTTATCCCGATGCGTTTTTCCTGTAATTCCAAGGCTCAGAGCACTTTTCCACAAATCCACAGCCCTTAAGACGGCTACTGCGTATTTTTTTATTATTTTTATTTAAAGGGAGTCGACGAAGCCATGATAATCACCTGCCAGAAAGCAGAACTTCAAAAAAGTGTTAATATAGTAATGAAAGCAGTTCCTTCCAAAACAACCTTGCCCATACTGGAATGTATTTTGATCGACGCATCCGCAAACGAAATCAAATTCACTGCCAATGACATGGAGCTTGGAATTGAAACTAAAGTCTCCGGTATGATCCTTGAAAAAGGTATTGTTGCACTTGATGCCAAACTTTTTTCCGAAATTATCAGAAAATTACCGGACAATGATGTTACGATCAGTTCCGATGACAAATTCAATACAACAATCACCTGCGAAAAGGCGAAATTTACCATTATGGGCAAGGATGGAGATGATTTTTCCTATCTTCCCTATATAGAAAAAAACAATGGAATCACTATCTCTCAATTTACATTAAAAGAAGTGATTCGTCAGACTATTTTCTCTATCGCTGCCAATGATACCAACAAAATCATGACCGGCGAATTATTTGAGATCCATGAAAACACATTAAAAGTAACCTCTCTGGACGGTCACCGGATTTCTATCCGAAAAATTGATCTGAAATCCTGTTATGAGGATAAAAAAGTAATTGTCCCGGGAAAAACTCTGACGGAGATTTCGAAAATATTATCCGGTGAACTGGATGATCTGGTAGATATCTATTTCACAGACAACCATATTCTGTTTGAATTTGATAATACAAAAGTAGTGTCCCGCCTGATCGAAGGAAGCTATTTCAGAGTAGATCAGATGTTGTCCAATGATTATGACACTAAAGTCACAATCAATAAGAGAGAATTATTAGATTGTATTGACCGTGCCACTCTGTTTGTGAAAGAGGGAGACAAAAAACCGATCATCATGAATCTGGCCGATCATGTGATGGAACTGAAAATCTCATCCCAGATAGGATCACTGGATGAGATGATCGACATCACCCTTGAGGGAAAAGATATCAAGATCGGATTTAATCCTCGTTTCCTGATGGATGCGCTTCGAGTTATCGATGATGAACAGGTGACTATCTATTTTATGAATCCGAAAGCACCATGCTTTATCCGCAATGAAGAAGAATCCTATATTTACCTGATCCTGCCGGTCAACTTTGTAGGATAATACAAATGTATAAATATACATATTCGTGTATATTGTATAATATCACATATTACGATGTCGGGGTGACGGACTGTGTACTGAGGCTTTCTGCCGTAAGTAAAACTGTTCTGCTGCCCCGCAGGATCAATGATAAGGAAGAAGACGTATGGACTCTGTAAAGATTGTTTTAAGAGAAGATTTTATCAAGCTGGGACAGGCATTAAAAGCCGCCGGACTGGCTGAGACCGGTGTGGATGCCAAGATCGCCATTCAGGATGGAGAGGTACAGGTAAACGGTGAGACGGAATATCAGAGAGGCAAAAAGCTTTATGACGGGGATAAGGTCCTTTATCAGGGTACCGTCATTCACATTGTGAAGTGACCATTCAGCCACGTGCAGGAAGGGCAGAGCGGTCTGCATGACCGCAGCGCAGAGAAGTAAATCACAGAACGGCGGTTTGACGTATGATAGTAAATTCCATTAAGCTGAATCAGTTTCGGAATTATGAATCACTTGAACTGGAATTTCACCCGGGCACGAATCTCTTTTACGGAGACAATGCCCAGGGGAAGACGAATATTCTGGAAGCTGTGTATCTGTGCGGGACAACACGTTCCCACAAGGGCAGCAAGGACAGGGAGATGATCCGGTTTGAGCAGGAGGAATCTCATATCCGGATGGAGCTCTCCAAAGCAGATATTCCATGGCGGATCGACATGCATCTGAAAAAGAATAAATCAAAGGGAATTGCAGTAAACGGAGTACCTGTCAAAAAGGCGGGAGAACTGATCGGAATCGGCAATTTTATTTTTTTCTCCCCGGAGGATCTGAATATTATCAAAAACGGACCTTCGGAGCGCCGGAGATTTCTGGACATGGAGCTGTGCCAGCTGGATAAGATCTATCTGCATCATCTCACCAGTTATTCGAAGGCGCTGGCGCAGCGCAATAAACTGCTGAAGGATATTGCCTTTCATCCGGAATATGAAGAAATGCTGGATTTATGGGATGCTCAGATGGTACAATACGGAAGCAGGCTGATCCGGCAGAGAGAAAAATTTGTGGAAGAACTGAATCAGATCATTTACGGGATCCATCATAACCTTTCCGGAAAGCGGGAGGAACTGGTGGTGACCTATGAAAAAAATGCTGATCCGGAAGAGCTGGAAGCGCTGCTGAAAAAGAGCAGAGAAAAGGATCTGAAGATGCATGTGACAGGCTGCGGGCCCCACAGGGATGACCTCTGTTTTATGATACAGGGAGTGGATATCCGAAGATTTGGTTCCCAGGGGCAGCAGAGGACGGCAGCACTTTCTCTGAAGCTGTCGGAGATCGAGATCGTAAAGCGGCGGATCAAGGATACGCCGGTACTTCTTCTGGATGATGTGCTGTCAGAGCTGGACAGCAGCAGGCAGCGGTATCTTCTGGAAAATATTCATGAGATACAGACCTTTATCACCTGCACGGGAGTGGATGATTTTGTAAAAAACCATTTCAGGATCGACCGTCTGTTTCAGGTGACAGATGGCAGAGTAAACGTGATGAAGAGCAGCGAAGAGTGACCGGGAGACCGGAGGAGAATAAAAAACAGGAGGAATTCGAATGAGCGCAGAATACGGAGCAGACCAGATTCAGATTCTGGAAGGCCTGGAAGCAGTAAGAAAGAGACCTGGTATGTATATAGGCAGTACGTCATCGAGAGGACTGCATCATCTGGTATATGAGATCGTAGACAATTCGGTGGATGAGGCGCTGGCAGGTTTCTGCCACAATATCAATGTATATATCAATCCGGACAACTCGATCAGAGTCACAGATGACGGACGCGGTATCCCGGTGGGAATCAATAAAAAGGCGGGGCTTCCGGCTGTGGAAGTGGTCTTTACGGTGCTTCACGCGGGCGGTAAGTTCGGCGGAGGCGGTTATAAAGTATCCGGCGGTCTCCACGGCGTGGGCGCTTCTGTCGTAAATGCTCTGTCGGAGTGGCTGGAAGTGACGATCTGCCATGATGGGCAGATGTACCGTCAGCGTTATGAGCGGGGAAAAGTCATCTATCCGCTGAAGGTGGTCGGTACCTGTGAGCCGGAAAAGACAGGAACGGAAGTGGTGTTCCTGCCGGATAAGGAAATTTTTGAAGAGACTGTATTTGATTTTAATACGCTGAAGCAGCGTCTCAGAGAGATGGCTTTCCTGACAAAAAATATCAGGATCACGCTGACGGATCTGAGACCGGAGGACAAACCTGTAGAGAAGGTATTCCATTATGAGGGCGGTATCAAGGAGTTTGTGACCTATCTGAACCGCGGGAAGACACCTCTTTATCCGGATATCATTTACTGTGAGGGAGAGAAGGACGGCGTCTATGTGGAAGTCGCCATGCAGCACAATGATTCTTATACAGAGGGCAGCTACAGCTTTGTCAATAATATTACCACGCCGGAGGGCGGTACGCATCTGACCGGATTTAAAAATGCGCTGACCAAGACCTTTAATGATTACGCCAGAGCCAACAAGCTTCTGAAGGACAGTGAGCAGAATCTGATGGGTGATGATATCCGTGAGGGGCTGACAGCCATCATCAGTATCAAGATCAGTGAACCCCAGTTTGAGGGACAGACGAAGCAGAAGCTGGGAAACAGCGAAGCGAGAGGTGCCGTGGAAAGTGTTGTGACAGATCAGCTGACTATTTTCCTGGAGCAGCATCCCCAGGTGGCCAAGATCATTCTGGAGAAATCCATCATGGCGCAGCGGGCTCGTGAGGCGGCCAGAAAGGCAAGAGAGCTGACCAGAAGAAAGTCTGCCCTTGACGGCATGTCTCTGCCGGGCAAACTGGCAGACTGTTCGGATAAGGATCCGTCCAAATGTGAAATCTATATCGTAGAGGGAGATTCGGCCGGCGGCTCTGCCAAGACGGCCAGAAGCCGTGCGACTCAGGCGATCCTTCCGCTGCGCGGTAAGATTCTGAATGTAGAGAAAGCAAGACTGGATAAGATTTATGCCAATGCGGAGATCAAGGCGATGATTACTGCATTCGGCACGGGAATCCATGACGATTTTGATATTTCGAAGCTGCGTTATCACAAGATCATCATCATGACGGATGCCGATGTGGACGGCGCCCATATTGCGACGCTGTTGCTGACCTTCCTGTACCGTTTTATGCCGGAGCTGATCAAACAGGGCTACGTGTATCTGGCGACACCGCCTCTCTATAAGCTGGAGCGCAACAAGAAGGTATGGTATGCCTACAGCGACGAGCAGCTGGCGTCCATTCTGGCGGAGGTCGGAAGGGATCAGAATAATAAGATCCAGCGTTACAAGGGACTTGGAGAGATGGATGCAGAGCAGCTTTGGGAGACGACCATGGATCCGGAGAAGCGGATTCTGAAACGCGTCACCATGGATGAGGCCCAGTCTTCGGAGATCGACCTGACCTTTACCACGCTGATGGGAGATCAGGTGGAGCCGCGGCGGGAGTTCATCGAAGAGAACGCGAAGAATGTAAAGAATCTGGATATTTAAAAGGAGGACGTTTCTGTGGAAGATAATGTATTTGATCAGATTCATGACGTGGATTTGAAAAAGACAATGGAGGACTCCTATATTGACTATGCGATGAGTGTTATCGCTTCCCGTGCGCTGCCGGATGTCCGGGACGGTCTGAAACCTGTGCAGAGGCGTGTCCTTTACTCCATGATCGAGCTGAACAACGGGCCGGACAAGCCGCACCGTAAATGTGCGCGTATCGTCGGCGATACCATGGGTAAATATCACCCCCACGGTGACAGCTCCATCTATGGCGCGCTGGTAAATATGGCTCAGGACTGGTCTACCAGATATCCGCTGGTGGATGGTCATGGAAACTTCGGTTCGGTGGATGGCGACGGCGCTGCGGCCATGCGTTACACGGAGGCCAGACTCAGCAAAATATCCATGGAGATGCTGGCCGATATCAATAAAAACACGGTGGATTTCGTTCCGAACTTTGATGAGACCGAGAAGGAGCCGACAGTGCTGCCTTCCCGTTTTCCGAACCTGCTGGTGAACGGCGCCCAGGGTATCGCGGTAGGTATGGCCACTAATATTCCGCCCCACAATCTGCGGGAAGTGATTGCCGCAGTGGTTAAGATCATTGACAACCGGGTGGAAGAAAACCGGGAGACGGATCTGGATGAGCTTTTGCAGATCATCAAAGGACCGGATTTTCCGACAGGGGCCCAGATTCTCGGAAAAAGAGGCATCGAGGAGGCTTACCGCACAGGGCGGGGCAAGATCCGTGTCCGTGCCGTGACAAATATTGAGACCATGAGCAACGGAAAGAGCTGTATTATCGTAACGGAGCTTCCCTACATGGTCAACAAGGCAAGACTGATCGAGAAGATGGCAGAGCTTGTGAGAGACAAGCGGATCGACGGGATCACTGCCATTACGGATGAGTCCAGCCGTGAAGGTATGAGAATTAATATTGAGCTGCGACGGGATGCCAATGCCAATGTGATCCTGAATCAGCTTTATAAGCATACACAGCTGCAGGATACCTTTGGTGTGATCATGCTGGCGCTGATCGGCAATCAGCCGAAGGTCATGAATCTTCAGGAGATGCTGATGCATTATCTGCGTCACCAGGAGGATGTGGTGACACGCCGGACAAAGTATGAGCTGAACAAGGCAGAAGAGCGGGCTCATATCCTGCAGGGACTGCTGGTCGCCCTGGACAATATCGACGAGGTGATCCGTATCATCCGCGGTTCTCAGACGACACCGATCGCAAAACAGGGATTGATGGACCGGTTCGGACTGTCGGATGCCCAGGCTCAGGCTATCGTGGACATGCGTCTGCGCACGCTGACCGGCTTGGAACGGGAAAAACTGGAAGCAGAATACAAGGAACTGCTGGCAAGAATTGAACAGCTGAAAGCGATACTGGCAGATGAAAAGCTCCTGCTGGGGGTCATCAAAAAAGAAATTACGGTGATCTCGGATAAATACGGTGATGACAGAAGGACATCCATCGGTCATGATACGTATGATCTGTCCACCGAGGATCTGATTCCCAATGAGAATGTGGTCATAGCCATGACCAAACTGGGATATATTAAGCGTATGACCACGGATAATTTCAAGAGCCAGAACAGAGGCGGCAAGGGAATCCGGGGCATGCAGACACTGGAAGATGACTACATAGAAGAACTTCTGATGACCACGACCCATCATTATATGATGTTCTTTACGAATCAGGGAAGAGTGTACAGGATCAAGGCATATGAGATCCCGGAGGCCGGAAGGACCGCCCGGGGTACCGCCATTGTCAATCTGCTTCAGCTGCAGCCGGAAGAAAAAATTACGGCGCTGATCCCTGTCCGGGAATATCAGGAGGGCGGTTATCTGATGATGGCCACGAAAAACGGCATTGTCAAGAGAACGCCCATCGCGGAGTATATGAATGTGAGAAAAACTGGTCTCGCTGCCATCAGTCTCCGTGAGGATGATGAATTAATCGAGGTGAAATTTACAGATAATAAGAAGGACATCCTTCTTGTGACAAAATACGGTCAGTGTATCCGGTTCCATGAAACAGATGTGAGAAGCACAGGAAGAGTTTCCATGGGCGTCATCGGCATGAGCCTTGCGGACGGAGATGAAGTGGTTGCCATGCAGCTGGATACCCAGGGAGAATATCTTCTGGTGGTGTCAGAATACGGTATGGGCAAACTGACTTCTGTGGATGAATTTACACCGCAGAACCGGGGAGGAAAAGGCGTGAAATGTTACAAGATCATGGAGCGGACCGGAAATGTCTGCGGTGCCAAGGCAGTAAACCGGGAAAATGAAGTCATGATGATCAGCACGGAAGGAATCATCATTCAGATGCCCTGTGAGGATATATCCATTCTGGGAAGAGTGACCAGCGGTGTGAAGCTGATGAATGTGGACGCGGACTGTAAGGTGGCAAGTATCACCCGTGTAAAGGAAAATTCTGCTCAGTCCGGGGAAGAGGCACTGAAGGATCTGGAGCAGGAGTTTGAAGCTCAGGAAGATGAAAATGATGAGCTGGAGTATGACGCACCAGGTGAGGAAGATCTTCCGGAGGATCAGGAAACAGAAGAGTAAAGTGCAGATGTAAAACGTCGTAAGTCCGCTGCCGTCTGATGGCAGCGGACTTCACAGAATATGACACAGAAGGAAACACAGGATGATGAGAGTAAGAAGATTACTGGCAGTATGGACGGCGAAAATTATCAGTACCGCCTGCAGGGCAGCCGGAAAACAGGGTGTTACCCTGGCCGGAAAAATCGCTCTGAAGATAGATCCGGATGTCCTGAAGGATCTTGCTTCGCAGGTAAGGGAAAAGATTTTTGTGGTCTGCGGTACAAACGGAAAGACAACCACAAATAATCTTCTCTGCTCGGCCATTGAGTCGGAGGGGAAAAAGCTGGTGTGCAACCATACCGGCTCCAATATGCTGGGAGGTGTGGCTGCTGCTTTTGTGCTGGCAGCAGGCTGGAACGGGAAAATTGATGCGGATTATGCCTGCATTGAGATCGATGAGGCTTCTACCGTCCGGGTATTTCCGCATTTTAAGCCAGACTATATGGTGCTGACCAATCTGTTCCGGGATCAGCTTGACCGGTATGGAGAGATCGACATTACCATGAAGCTGCTGGATCGTGCCATGAAGATGGCGCCGGATATGAAGGTGATCGTGAATGCAGACGATGCCCTGTCTTCCTATCTTGCCATGGAGAGCGGCAATCCATATGTGACTTATGGTATTACGGAACAGGTATTCCAGGAACAGGATACGCATGAAATAAGGGAAGGTCGTTTCTGTAAAAAGTGTGGTACGAAGCTGGATTATGAATTTTATCACTACAGCCAGATCGGCAAATATCATTGCCCGGGCTGCGATTTTACCAGACCGGAGGTTGATTTTGATGCTTCTCAGATCGAGATGGAGCATGGGCTGGCCTTTACGGTGGAAGGACGCAGGATCCAGGCAAACTATCGTGGATTTTATAATATTTACAACATACTGGCGGCTTACAGCGCGGCAAGGACTGCCGGGATGCAGCTGCAGAACTTTGACCGCGTCCTGACGGATTTTAATCCTCAGAACGGACGGATGGAGGAATTTCACATTGACGGGACAAGGATCATTCTGAATCTGGCAAAGAATCCTGCCGGATTTAATCAGAATATCTCGGCGGTCATGGAGGACGAGAAAGAGAAGGACATCATCATTGTGATCAATGACAATGCGCAGGACGGTACGGATATTTCCTGGCTGTGGGATGTGGATTTTGACCGTTTCAAGGAAAAGAGCATCCGTTCCATCACGGTAAGCGGAATCCGCTGTCAGGATATGAGACTTCGCATGAAGTATGTGGATATTCCCTCGGAGCTGATCGCGGATGTAGAAACAGCCATCCGGGAGCGGATAAAAGACGGCTGCGGCAATCTGTATGTACTGGTCAATTATACGGCGCTGTATTCTACCCGGGGTATCCTGGTCCAGATGCAGAAGTGATGAGTGAAGCGGTGCCGAAGATCAGATAGAGAAACAATGTAAGAGAGATTGGATGTGATGAGATGAAACTGGTGATCGGGCATTTGTATCCGGATCTTCTCAATCTGTATGGAGACCGGGGAAATATCCAGTGTATGAAAAAAAGATGCGAGTGGCGCGGGATAGAGGCAGAGGTAAGGGAATTCCAGCTGATGGATTCCATCGATTTTTCGGATCTGGACATCGTGCTGCTGGGAGGCGGTTCGGATCGGGAGCAGATGATCGTCTGCCGGAAGCTGCAGGAGATCCAGAAGGATTTCAAGGCCTATGTGGAGGATTACGGTACCGTGATCGCAGTCTGCGGAGGGTATCAGCTGCTGGGCCATTACTATGACACAGAAGAGGGAAGGATCGAGGGTCTGTCTCTTGTGGACCTGTATACGGAGCAGGGAAGCCCCAGACTGATCACAAATATTGTGATTCAGAATGACCTGTTCGAGTACCCCATCGTAGGCTTCGAAAATCACGGAGGAAGAACATATATCGGGGACAATCAGCCTCTCGGAAAAGTATTGTTCGGATATGGAAATAACGGCAAAGACGGTGCCGAGGGCGTGCTGTACAAGCATGTGGTGGGCACGTATCTTCACGGTCCCCTGCTGCCCAAGAATCCCCATGTCTGCGATTATCTGCTGAAAAACGCGCTGGAGCGCAAGTACGGCGTGACAGAGCTGGAGCCGCTGGATGATGAGCAGGAAAAAGAAGCGAATCAGTATATTGTGGAGCGGTTTGTGAAGAAGTAACAGGGTGAGGGTATCACCTATGCGACGCCGCCTGGCAGATGCATATCCACATGTGCTGCCTCCGTCCCGGACTGTGCTGAGATTTGTCTGTCTGTGCAGGACATAAATGTCCTTTTCAGTCAGACAAATCTCAGCACAGTCCGTTTCGAGGTCAGACATGTTGGATATGCATCTGTCAGGCGACTTTTTTTATGGATTTATGGTTTGCGTGCGATAGAGTGGCGGACGCCGGCGGTGGTCTTACGGCTGAATTCAATCCAGAAGTTCAGTAATGGTTTTGTCCTGATAAAATGTGAGTTTAGAAATATGCCACAAATCGTGGCATTTATACAGTTGACAAATCTTGTATATATCTATAAAATTGTTTTATAAGACAACATATTGAAAGATAAATATAAAAAAGGCAGTATTTCTTGTAAATCATAGTCAGTTCTTTTGAGTCAAAGATAATTCCACAGGTATTGAGTAAAATCTAAGAAAGAAAATGTTTTTTTGCGGCAGATATCTGCTGAAGTGTGAAAGGGGTATGTATATGGATTTTGAAAATAAAAATAAGTCTGATCGTATTGGAGAGACGGCTTTTGCTTATGGAGAACAGGAGAAGGGCGGATATACGCTGAAGGATTATTATGCACTTCCGGAGGAGCGGAGAGTGGAGCTGATCGATGGCGTGTTTTATGATATGTCAGCGCCGGCGAGTGCGCATCAGATCGCAGTGTTTGAGATAGCGATAGCTCTGAGAAGTTATATCAAAGGCAAAAAAGGAAATTGTGTAACGCTTATATCACCTGTGAATGTGCAGCTGGACTGTGACGAGGATACGATGGTACAGCCGGATATCGTGATAGTCTGTGATAGAAATAAGATTCTGAATCGCTGTATCTATGGAGCACCGGATTTTATTGTGGAGGTATTTTCATCCTCTACCAGATGGAAGGATGCGACGTTGAAGCTGGCAAAGTACAGGACAGCAGGGGTAAGAGAGTACTGGATGGTGGATCTGGAGCGGAAGAAAGTCATCGTATATGAGTTCTTCAAACAGGAAAATCCGGTGATTTACGGGATGGAAGAGAAGGTTTCTGTGGAAATTTTTGACGGGGAATGCAGGATTGATTTTGCTGAGGTGTATGAAGAAGTGAGGTTTTTGATGGAAGAGACAGAAAAGGGGCAGGAATATGCAAGATGATGAAGAGAAAAACAAGAAGCAGACCGGGGGAAAGACAGATTTGAAGGAGTTTTGTCCGGGCTGGTCAGGTCAGGGAGAAGAGTCTGAAATGACGGACAGGATTGGTGAGACCAGGCCGTTGTATTATACAGAAAGAGAAGGGCATACGCGGAAGGATTAAAAGTGTCTGGTCGATTTCGCGGAAGTGTATGATAAAATAAGATTTTTAATTGGAAAATGATCAGAAAAATCCTCTTTACAGGTTCGGGAAATGTGGTAGAATGGTCGTTAGTATGTCTGTGATATATTTCTGAACAGGTGAGGGTTTTACGATGGGAACAAAAGAGATTGCAGGGAAAAAGAAGAAAAATCAGGGTGTTACCAGCATGACGCAGGGGAATCCGGCACGGCTTATTTTGCTGTTTGCCCTGCCTCTGATGGCCGGCAATGTGTTTCAGCAGCTGTATACGGTGACGGATACGGCAATTGTGGGAAGAGCCCTTGGGGTGGAGGCGCTGGCAGCCCTTGGAGCAGTAGACTGGCTGAACTGGATGGTGCTTGGTGTGATACAGGGAATTACGCAGGGATTTTCCATATTGATCGCCCAGAAGTTCGGCTCGGAAGATTATGAGGATATGCGGAAGGCAACGGGAAATTCCTGCATGCTGGCTGTTATTTGTGCGGTAGTTTTGTGTGTGGCTGCTGAACTTGTAATCGATCCGGCGATTGCGCTGCTGAAGGCACCGGCGGAGATCGTTCCGATGGCCTCTGCGTATCTCCGAGTGATGTTCTGCGGTATTCCCGTTTTGATGACTTATAATATGGCGTCTGCAGTGCTGAGAGCGCTGGGAGACAGCAAAACGCCGCTGTATGCGATGGTGCTTGCCTCTGTGACCAACATTGGTCTGGATCTTCTTTTTGTGATTGTATTCGGATGGGGAGTGGAAGGAGCAGCCGGGGCTACGATTCTGGCACAGATCCTTTCTGCTGTGTACTGTATTCTTGCAATACGGAAGATCGAGCTTCTGAAAATGAAGCGCAGTGATTTGAGAATGGAGAAGAGTCTCTGTCAGAAATTGTGTGTGCTGGCGGCGCCTATGGCATTTCAAAATGGAATCATTGCGGTAGGAGGCATGATCGTTCAGATCGTGGTCAATGGATTCGGTGTGGCATTTATTGCCGGATTTACAGCTACCAACAAGCTGTACGGGGTCCTGGAGGTGGCCGCGACATCTTATGGATATGCGATGGTGACTTATGCAGGACAGAATATGGGAGCCGGAGACGGAAAGAGGATTTCCAGAGGTGTCCGGGCGGGGCTGCTGATTGGAATGGTGACCTCACTTCTGATCACGGCAGTGATGCTGCTGTTTGGAAGAAATATCCTTGGCTGCTTTATTTCTGTGGAGGAAGCAGCAGGCGGAGAAGCCCTGGAGATCGCATTCCGGTATTTGAAGATTATGAGTATCTTTCTGCCGATCCTGTATGTGCTGCATATCGTGAGAAGCAGTATTCAGGGAATGGGGAATACAGTGATCCCCATGGTCTCCGGAATCTCTGAATTTGTGATGCGTACAGGGGCATCCTTCCTGCTGCCGATGCTGTTCGGGGAGAACGGTATTTTGTTTGCGGAAATTACCGCCTGGACAGGAGCAGACCTGATTCTGGTGCCGGGATATTTTCATGAGAGAAAAAAGATAAAGTCCTAGAATAAGTGCTTGACAAACAGTAAAAAAGGCTGTAGTGTATTACATGCTGACAGATGGAATGTCAGTGTGAACCAGTAAAATAATTGCTTTTCTCTTATTCAGAGTGGTGGAGATACAAAGGATCTGTGAAGCCACGGCAACCCCCGCAGTGGAAGGTGCCAACCTGAGCGAGTAAACTCGAACAATAAGGGGATTTGATGAAATCTGTTAAGTCCGCTTATGAAGCGGACTTTTTTAATCCTTGAAGATAACAGAAAAGCAGACCAGAGAGGGCATTGATGCCCGGAACAGGAGAGTACAGATGGAGAAGTTGTTATTTACATCCGAGTCCGTGACAGAAGGACATCCGGATAAAATGTGTGACCAGATTTCCGATGCTATTCTGGATGCGCTGCTTGAGCAGGATCCGATGAGCCGTGTAGCGTGTGAGACTGCTACGACGACAGGACTGGTGCTTGTAATGGGTGAGATTACCACCAAGGCTTATGTAGATATTCAGAAAATTGTCCGTGATACGGTGCGTGAGATCGGTTATACCCGCGGAAAGTATGGTTTTGACGCAGATACCTGCGGTGTGATCACTGCCATCGATGAGCAGTCCACAGATATTGCCATGGGAGTTGACAAGGCACTGGAAGCCAAGGAAAACACCATGTCAGATGAGGAAATTGAGGCAATTGGTGCCGGAGATCAGGGAATGATGTTCGGATACGCTACCAACGAGACAGAGGAGCTGATGCCGTATCCGATCTCTCTGGCCCATAAGCTGGCACTTCAGCTTACCAAGGTCAGAAAAGACGGTACTCTGAGTTACCTCAGACCGGATGGAAAGACTCAGGTGACGGTAGAGTATGATGAAAACGGTAAGCCGATCCGTCTGGATGCAGTCGTTCTGTCTACTCAGCATGATCCGGAAGTGACACAGGAGCAGATCCATGAGGATATTAAAAAATATGTGTTTGATCCGGTACTTCCGCAGCATATGGTAGATGAGAATACCAAGTTCTTTATCAACCCGACCGGACGTTTCGTGATCGGCGGTCCCCACGGAGACAGCGGTCTGACTGGACGTAAGATCATTGTAGACACTTACGGCGGATACGGAAGACACGGCGGCGGAGCATTTTCAGGAAAGGACTGCACAAAAGTAGACCGTTCTGCAGCTTACGCAGCACGTTATGTGGCAAAGAATATCGTGGCAGCAGGACTGGCAGATAAATGTGAGATCCAGCTCTCCTACGCAATCGGAGTGGCACAGCCGACTTCCGTTATGGTAGATACCTTCGGTACAGGAAAGCTTTCTGATGAGAAGCTGACCGAGATCATCCGTGAGAATTTCGATCTGCGTCCGGCAGGAATCATCAAGATGCTGGATCTGCGCCGTCCCATCTACAAACAGACAGCAGCATACGGACATTTCGGCCGTACCGATCTGGATCTGCCCTGGGAGAAAATGGACAGAGCAGAAATACTGAAAAAATATCTGTAAAAAGGGCTGCATCAGAAAAAAACTGTATGCACACAGTAAGATTTCAAAAACAGCTTTGAGATTTCATTTGAAATACATACATTGATAGAAAGTAATAAAAAAGACAACTTGATGTTCTGAAAACGACTGTCGGAATAATTGAGTTGTCTTTTTATTTGTGACGGAATGAAGGTATGTTCTTCAGTTTGTCAATCCTGTCGTTATGGTTCGAAGCCAAAGTCCAAAATGTGTTACATTTCGTCGGCGCGTCAGATATTCACTCCAACTCAGGCCCTATATATTTACTCGATCTCCAGCCAATTACATGACTGTCAGACGATGCCTGCCCCATATCCTCACTTGAAACACAGCCGCCCACTGCCCCGTATCCGACGTGTCTGACCTCGAAACGGACTGCGTTGAGATTTGTCTGACTGAAAAGGACATTTATGTCCTGCACAGACAGACAAATCTCAACACTGTCCGGGGCGGAGGCAGCACACGCGGATATGGGGCAGCGGGCGGCGTCCGGTATAAGAGTAAGCAACTCCCTTTATGAAAAATTTATATTTATATTTTTTGTTTAGATGAAATCAATTCCGGACTATGATATACTGAATAAAATAGTGCCTTTTGGAAAGAAGGGCACTACCTGTAATTGAGAGGCGGGAAAGTTATGAAATTAAAAACAAGACTGATCATTGCCTTTTTTGTGATTACGCTGGTTCCTTTTGCTCTGTTTGGAGTCGCTTTCTGGGGATTCAGTCAATATCAGATCCGTCTGGTGGAGCGAAGCTTTGGAATTCAGGTGGATCTGGATGATTTTTCAGATACAATGCAGCTGATCGGAAGGGCGACGCAGGATACCTTTGAGGTGATGAAAAAGCAGGCTTCGGAGAATCCGGAGCGTTTTCTGGAAAAGGGTTATCTGGATCAGATCAATGAAAAACTGTCAGGTAAATATTCCTGGCTGCTGGTACGTCTGGACGGAGAGCTTTATTATGTTGGTTCCGCAGAAGAACATGAGGCAGATGCACAGAAGATGCTTTCGGAGCTGCCCGCATTTCGTTCTTTCAGCAGTGCGTCGGATGGCGGTTCCTATATTGGAAAAAATATTCAGTCCTTTGTGAAGCAGCTGGATATTGAGCAGGAAGGCGGCAGAGAAGAGAGTGTTTTTATTGTCTCTGCAGTGAGCAAGATTGCTTCTCATACAAAGATGCTGGCCCAGGATTTTGTTTTGTCAGCCATTGTAATACTGATATTTACAGGAGCGCTTCTGACGGTCTGGATCTATTCTGGTATAAGTAAGCCTCTGAAGACGCTCAGTGAAGCGACCCACAAGATTAAAAATGAGGATTTTGATTTTGAGATAGAAGCAGACGGCACGGATGAACTCAGCGAGCTTTGCCGGGATTTTGAGGAGATGAGGAAGCGGCTGAAGGAACAGGCAGAGGAGAAGGAAACCTTTGACCGGCAGAGTAAGGAGCTGATCAGCAATATCTCTCATGATTTGAAGACGCCTATTACGGCAGTAAAAGGTTATGTGGAAGGAATCATGGATGGAGTGGCGGATACTCCGGAGAAGATGGATCGATACATCCGGACCATTTACATCAAGGCGAATGATATGGACCGGCTGATCAATGAACTGACTTTCTATTCCAAGATCGATACCAACCGTATTCCGTATCATTTTAACAAAATCAATGTGGCGGACTATTTTGATGACTGCGCAGAAGAGGTAGGACTGGAGCTGAGAGAGCGGAATATCGAGTTTTCCTATATCAATCTGGTGGATAAAGACACGGTGATTATTGCAGATGCGGAGCAGATGAAGCGCGTAGTGAATAATATTATCAGCAATTCTGTAAAATATATGGACAAGCCCAAGGGAAATGTTCAGATACGTGTCAAGGATGCCGGAGATTTTATTCAGGTAGAGATCGAGGACAATGGAAAAGGTATTTCGAATAAAGAACTGACCAGTATATTTGAACGCTTTTACAGGACGGATGCTTCACGGAATTCTGCCCAGGGAGGCAGCGGCATCGGCCTGTCCATCGTGAAGAAGATCATAGAGGACCATGGAGGGAGAATATGGGCAAACAGCAAGGTTGGTCAGGGAACCACCATGTCTTTTGTGATCCGGAAATATCAGGTTCAGGTAGATTAAAAAACAGGTGAAAATATTTAGAAGTATACTGGAATAGATAAGGAAAACAGGATGGTCAGGGATCCATACAATAAAATTACAGGGAGTGTGTATCATAGTGGAGGTATCAATTTATGAGCAGAATTTTGATTGTAGAAGATGAAGTGGCAATTGCAGATCTTGAGAAGGATTATCTGGAGCTCTCAGGATTTTCCGTAGAGACGGAGAATTCTGGGGAGAGCGGACGGAAGCGTTCTCTTGAGGAGGATTTTGATCTGATCATTCTGGATCTGATGCTGCCGGAGGTGGACGGATTTGAAATCTGCCGTCAGATCAGAGAGAAGAAAAACATTCCGGTCATCATGGTCTCAGCCAAGAAGGACGATATAGACAAGATACGGGGGCTCGGCCTGGGGGCGGATGATTATATGACCAAGCCTTTCAGCCCAAGTGAACTGGTCGCCAGAGTAAAGGCCCATCTGGCAAGGTATGAGCGTCTGGTCAACAGCAATATACAGGAAAATGATGTGGTGGAGATCCGTGGAATCAAGATCGATAAGACGGCACGTCGTGTGTGGGTAGAAGGGGAAGAAAAAAACTTTACCACCAAGGAATTCGATCTGCTGACATTTCTGGCTCAGAATCCGAATCATGTGTATACCAAGGAAGAATTGTTCCGGAAAATCTGGGATATGGAATCCATCGGAGACATTGCTACGGTGACGGTGCACATCAAAAAGATCCGTGAGAAAATAGAGAAGCAGTCTTCCAAACCGCAGTATATTGAGACAATCTGGGGTGTCGGGTATCGGTTTAAGGTGTGAGAAAATCAGCAAAGGAATATATAAATACTTTTTCGTAAAAAGCAGCTATACTAATTTGGATATGAATTATGTTACTGAGCTTGAAGAACAGCGTTATGGGAGAAATAAAAAAACAGCAATCAATCATGCATATATTAACGGTGGTGAGTATCGAAAAAATTTGATAAGATATCAAATTCACCTGCATTAAACAGATTCATCTATGATTTGGCTAAAAAGATGTTAATACATCGTTCGGGAACCAAATATGAAGATATGCATTGGGTAGATGCAGAAAATATCTCCATTGTTGCCGAAGAGATCAATAATAAAAAAGAAGAGGAAGTAACATATTCAGAAAGTACTGTCAGAAAAATTCAAAATAGAAAAGGCCTTATTACATTACATACACATCCCAGCAGTTTCCCGCCAAGTATTCGGGATTTGAATTCAAATTATTCAAACAATTATGGGATAGGAATCGTTATTTGTCATAATGGAACCGTATATTTATATTCTTCAGAACAGCTAATAAACGAAGATTACTATAAGTTGACAGTTGAAGAATACATTAAAAATGGATATAATGAAAATGAAGCACAAATAGAGGCTTTGAAAGAATTGATGGGATAATTTGATATTCTGGTTAAGGAGGTAACAGATGATGATTTATGAAAATGATAAGTTAGAAATCCCGGAAAAATATCGTAAGATGTCTGTTTCCGAATTAAGGGAAGAAAAAGAGAAAATTTATGCAACTATAAAAACGGAAAAGAAATCGAGCGCAGTTAATAAAGCGGTGGTTGGATCTGTCATATTTAATATTTGATGATGTAAGGTATGAAAGAACCCTGCGGTATTGCAGGGTTTTTTCGGTCAAATAGATGTGTTGTGTAAAAGACGATATAAATTTTATTATATGGATGACGAATGTAAGGACGTGAGTACATGGCACTGTATGCAATTGGCGATCTGCATCTGTCTTTCGGAACGGATAAGCCCATGGATGTGTTTGGCAGTGAATGGAAAAATCATGTGCGCAGGATCGAGAAAAACTGGCATAAACGGATCAGTGAGGAAGATACGGTGGTGGTGACCGGGGATCACTCCTGGGGGAAAAATCTGGAGGAGTGTAAGCCGGATCTGGAGTTTATCGAGTCACTGCCGGGAAGGAAGATCCTGCTGCGGGGCAACCATGATATGTTCTGGGATGCCAAAAAGACAAAAAAGCTGAATGAACTGTACCAGGGCAGGCTGTATTTCCTTCAGAATAATTATTATGTCTATGAAGATTATGCACTGGTAGGCACGAAGGGCTACTGCTACGAGGGAAAGGATACGCCGGAGCATTATGAGAAGATTATGGTTCGGGAGATGCAGCGGCTGAAGGAGTCTTTTGAGAGTGCCAGGGCAGACGGCTATGAGAAGTTTCTGATGTTTCTTCATTATCCGCCTACCAGCATCGGAGAGATGGAGAGCGGGTTTACGAAGATAGCAGAGTTTTATGGAGCAGAGCAGGTGATTTATTCCCACTGTCATGGTAAGGCACGGTATCAGGACAGTTTTCTGGGCAGGGTGAATGGGATCGAGTATCGGCTCGTGTCTTCGGATTATTTGAAATTCAGGCCGGAGAGGATTTTGTAAGAGTTTTAACCGTGCGACGCCGTCTGATGCAGGCAGCACGCATTGGGTATGCCTGTATCAGACGGCTGTGCGTTGGATGAGCAGAGTGTAGAATGATAAATGTCTATGTGATTTATGAATAGGATATGAGCAAATGAATATGGAACATATGATTTTATTTGAAGATAAGGATATTATCGTATGCCACAAGCCTGCAGGGCTCCCGGTGCAGAGCGCCCAGGTGGGACGGCAGGATATGATGAGTATGCTGATGAATTACCTGAGTGAAGGGCAGCAGGGGATGCCCTACCTGGGGCTGGTGCATCGGCTGGATCAGCCGGTGGAAGGTATCATCGTGTTTGCAAAAAATAAAAAAGCCGCCGCGGATCTGTCACGGCAGGTGACGGATGGCAGTATGGAGAAGGTGTATCTGGCGGTATGCTGTGAAATGGAAGACGCAGACGAAAATGAAAAATCTTCGGGTGAAGGAAAAGAACCGGCAACAACGGAACGTGGGGAAAAGAAGACTGTGCATCATCTGACAGATTATCTGAAAAAGGATGCCAGAACCAATACTTCCTCAATCGTCCCTCAGAATACACCGGGAGCGAAAAAATCGGAGCTGGATTATCAGATATTGGGTAAATTTGAAGAGAATGGCAGGAGATATACTCTGGTGCAGATCCATCTTCTGACAGGCCGCCACCACCAGATAAGGGTGCAGATGGCAGGGCATCAGATGCCTCTGTACGGAGACCGGAAGTATCATGCAGAATGGGAAAACTGCAGATTGGCCAGCTGTGAACAGGGCGACAGTACCCAGCTGGCACTTTGCGCTGCATCGCTTTCCTTTGTTCATCCTTCCGGAAAAAAGAAGCGTATGAATTTTCAAGTAACACCCTCTGCGGGGGTATTTCAGTTAAAGTTTAGCCATGCAGGAGAATGAAAAAACAGACCGTGCAGATATAATCTGCTAAGGTCTGTCTTTTCATTCTCAGAAATGGGCGGAACGCCCATTGAGCCACGGACAGGAGCTGCGGCAGCAGCGGAAAGCCTGCCTGGCAGGCGGTCTGTGGCTTGCATGGCGGCCTGAAGGAGAATGAAAAAACAGACCGTGCAGATATAATCTGCTAAGGTCTGTCTTTTCATTCTCAGAAATGGGCGGAACGCCCATTGAGCCACGGACAGGAGCTGCGGCAGCAGCGGAAAGCCTGCC
>JAQXWO010000104.1 GCA_029225485.1 Lachnospiraceae bacterium | reverse complement strand
CCATTGAGAATGGAAAAGTATACGTGCTGGAAGCCAATCCGAGAGCATCCCGTACGGTACCGCTGGTATCCAAGGTCTGCAACATCCGTATGGTACCTCTGGCAATCGATATCGTGACCTCCGAACTGACCGGCCGGCCGTCACCGGTTCCGGCTCTCAAAGAGCAGGATATTCCATATTACGGAGTGAAGGAAGCCGTATTCCCCTTCAATATGTTCCCGGAGGTAGACCCGGTACTTGGACCGGAGATGCGTTCCACAGGAGAAGTGCTCGGACTTTCCGAGTTCTGGGGCGAGGCATTCTTCAAGGCACAGGAGGCTACCCAGACGAAGCTTCCGCTGGAGGGTACCGTGCTGATTTCGGTCAATGACAAAGATAAGCAGGAGATCGTGGAAGTGGCGCGAGATTTCGCGGAGACCGGATTTAAGATCATTGCTTCCAGAAACACCTGTAAGCTGATCCAGGATGCAGGCATTGAAGCCGAAATGATCAACAAGCTGCAGGAGGGACGTCCGAATATGCTGGACCTGATCACAAACGGCAAGATCGACCTGATCATCAATACCCCTATCGGGCAGGAGCGCCAGTGGGACGACAGCTATCTGCGCAAAGCGGCGATCAAGAAGAAGATTCCGTATATGACGACAGTAGCTGCGGCAAAAGCCACCGTCAGCGGTATCAAGTCCATGAAGATGCAGGGCTGCGGCAGAGTGAGATCACTGCAGGAGCTGCATGCTGAGATTAAAGATAAATAAGTTATAAGGGCAAAATAATCCACAGGGACAGGCTCCCTGTGGATTGAAATTTAAAGCACGTTTTTGGCAGTTTCGCGGATGAATTTCAGCAGCTCCCATTTTGACGATACATTCAGCTTGCGGAACAGGTTCTGCAGATGCTTTTGAATGGTATTTTCGCTGATCTCCATTTTGGAGGCAATTTCATCGTTGCTGTAAAAGCGAAAGAGCAATGACAGGACTTCTGATTCTTTCGGAGTCAGATGATACGTCCTGGTAAGCTCTGTCAGATTACCTGTATATTCTGTGGAATGGCCGCAGACAGGATGGTAAAGCCGGTATACGACTGCATTCAGATGAAGTCCCAGAGATTTCAGACGGAACATGTCGTCATCGCTGAAGACTTCTTCTGCTTTTGTCCTGTATAAGGTGAGGATACCAAAAAAGTGATTCTGGTAGCTGATACTGAACTGCAGTGTGTCATAAATATGATATTTCCGGTAGCATCCCTGATAGAGAGGGGAGGAAAGGCGTTTCTCTTCTTCCAGGATATCACTTTCCCGGATCAGAGTGGATTCCGCCCCGTTGATCAGCCAGAACAGAGGGTCATCCTCCGTATGTGCCAGATATTCCCGTTCGGCCTCCGCAAAATAATCCGGACAGCATAGGATCCTGGTATTGGAAAGTGTGACTGTCTTATCTGGACTGTCTGTCAGCAGAAGACTTGCATAGGAAAAAGGAACCAGAAGCTTCAGTCTTTTCAAAAAGGAATCTCTCAAGTCGGTCAATGATGTGCAGGAATAAAGGTTGTATAACACATCGTTGTAAATCATAAAGGTATTTTTATCCATAAATCCTCCAAAGGGGTGTTGTATGTAATAACAAGCAAATAAGCGACGCTGTCTGTCCCAGGCGTATCCATGCGTGCTGCCTCCGTTCCGGACGCATTGGATATGCCTGGGACAGACAGCTGTGTATCTAATGAGTAAAAACATGATATTGATAATAAAAATAACATGATCTATACTTAAAATCAAGTAGATATGGCTGTTTTCAGGCAGAAAATAGTAAGTATTAATCATTGAAAAGTATAAATATTCAGGTTATACTTAGTACCAGAAAACAGGTACGACGGTGTATCTGCAGCGGGGAATTGCTGCGGATGCACTTTTTTTGTTGCTGGAATATTCAGCCGGGTCCACAAAGGGATACTTATTTTATGGATGGACAGGCTTACAATGAAGGAGGAGAATATCATGGCAGACACACAGAAAGTAGTTAAGGAACTGGATCGGGTAATCAGATTGATTAAGACAGACAGCAAGGATATATCGGCAGAAGAGAAGAAACAGATGGTGGCTGATACACTGGATCAGTTTGACAATTACGTCAGCCCGGGTTGGCTGAAGTATCGTAAATCAGTATCTTCTGACTCTGAGGCAGGCGCTGTGCTGGAGTGGGAAGATGAAGGCGCTTACTGCTATGGACTGAACGGTGAGAAATTTATTGACTGTCTGGGTGGGTTTGGTATCTACACCTGCGGTCACAGAAATCCGGAGATCCTGGATGTGGTCAAGGCACAGCTGGATCATCAGGCACTTCATTCTCAGGAGCTTCTGGATCCGCTTCGTGGTTATCTGGCAAAGGCAATGGCTGAGATCACACCGGGTGACCTGCAGTACTGCTTTTTCACCAACGGCGGTGCAGAAGCAGTGGAGATGGCGCTGAAGCTGGCGAGAATCGCCACCGGCGGCAGATGGTATATTTCTACGGTAGGTGCATTCCACGGTAAATCCATGGGTGCAGTATCCATGGGAGGAAAAGGAACCTACCGTGTACCGTATACACCGATGGTACAGCAGGTACAGCATGTAGAGTACGGCAATGCAGAAGATATGAGAAAAGCGATCCGCAATCTGCAGGCAGTCGGCGAGAAGGTCGCAGCTGTCATCCTTGAGCCGATCCAGGGTGAGGCAGGAGTCATCATTCCTCCGAAGGGATATCTGCAGGAGGTACGTGAGATCTGTGATGAGTACGGTGTAGCTCTGATCTTTGACGAGATCCAGACCGGTATGGGACGTACCGGTACTATGTGGAGATGTGAGGCTGAGGGCGTGACGCCGGATATCATGACTTATGGAAAAGCCTTCGGCGGTGGTATTCTTCCGATCACAGGAATTATCTGCAAGCCCAAAATGTGGACACAGCAGCTGATCGACAATCCGTGGCTGCTCGGTTCTCCGACCTTCGGAGGCAACCCGCTCTGCTGTGCAGCAGCGATCGCAACCATCAAATATATGCTGGAGAACGATATTCCGGGTGTCTGCGCAGCGAAGGGAGAAAAACTCAAGAGCGGTCTGATGGGACTTGCCGAGAAGTATCCGGAAATCATTCAGGAAGTACGAGGCACAGGTCTGATGCTTGCTGTGGAATTCCATACCTGTGAGCTTGGATATGAGACCTCCAAGGGACTGTTTGCGCGCCGTGTCATGACAGCAGGTACCCTGGTAAATGCAAAGACGATCCGTTTTGAGCCGACAGCTGTGATCTCTGATCAGGATATCAGGGATGTGATCGAGAGATTTGATCAGGCTCTGGCAGACGTAAAGGCTGCCATGTAAAAAATAAAAGAAATTCCAGTGTGCAAAGGAGCACATTCTGCAATCGGAAGATTCGGAATGTGCTCCTTTGTTATTTTGACGTTACAGCTTGGAAAAAAGTGATCCGGAGTACGCATGCCGGAGACGGACGAAAGAGCAGCGTCACGCCGATGCAGAAAGGAGTATGGTCCATGAACCTTGGTTTGACCGCGATTATTATTACATTACTGATTATTATAGGTTCCATTGTCACCAGAAGATGCGTGGAGTGCATGATTGCTGGCTCTATGGTGGCAGCAGTATTTCTGGCAGGACCGGGATTTCTGACCGCATGGAGTGAATCTCTCCAGAACATGCTGGCAGACAATGTGTGGGTCATGCTGGTCTGCCTGCTGTTTGGCGGACTGATCAGCCTCTTGACAGAATCCAGAGGAAGCTTCGGATTTTCCAAGTATATTTCACGTATCTGCAACAGCGGAAAAAAGACGATGCTCATGACCTTTATTATGGGTATCCTGATTTTTGTGGATGATTATCTGAATGTGCTTTCCATCGGTGCATGTATGAAAAAGAACAGTGACAGGCAGAAGCTTCCGAGAGAGTCCCTGGCCTATCTTCTGGATTCCACAGGGGCGCCGGTCTGCGTGCTGCTTCCGTTTTCCACCTGGGCT
>JAQXWO010000103.1 GCA_029225485.1 Lachnospiraceae bacterium | reverse complement strand
CGGTATCTTTTTGGAGGGGATCTGCTGTCACAGCTGACCGCGACATTTTTTGGAAATGAGGAGAGCAATGTGCCTCTGTTCGGACTTTACGGGGCATGTTCCACCTGCGGGGAGTCTCTGACACTGGCAGCCATGACCGTGGCGGCAGGATATGCGGATTATGCGGCGGCTCTCACTTCCAGCCATTTCGGAAGCGCCGAGAAGGAGTTCCGGTTTCCACTGGGATATGGGAATCAGCGTCCCCTTTCAGCTTCCTGGACGGTCACGGGAAGCGGAGCCTTTGTACTTGCCCCCAAGGGCGGTCATGTGAAAATCACGGGAGTGACACCGGGGAAGATCGTGGATATGGGGATCCGGGACAATATGAACATGGGAGCCTGCATGGCGCCGTCGGCCTGTGACACAATCTACCAGAATTTCATGGATTTCAACCGCCGGCCGGAGGATTATGACCAGATCATCACCGGAGATCTGGGGTATGTGGGACAGACGATCCTCATTGATCTGCTGAAAGAAAAAGGCTTTGACATTACGGAGCAGCATATGGACTGCGGCATAGAAATTTACGATCAGGAAAAGCAGGATACCCATGCAGGAGGAAGCGGCTGCGGCTGCAGTGCCATCGTACTGGCAGCCATGATCCTGCCGAAGCTTCGCAAGGGCATCTGGAAACGTGTGCTGTTTGTTCCCACCGGGGCATTGCTGTCCAAAGTCAGCTTCAACGAAGGGCAGACCATACCGGGGATCGCCCATGGAGTAGTGCTGGAGCATTGCTGAGAGTAAGAGTCGTGAGAGCCATGGGTACCTGTTTTTTGAATCAGAAAGGAGATTGCGATGGAATATTTTAACGCGTTCTGGGTGGGCGGACTGATCTGCGCCCTGGTTCAGATATTGCTGGATAAGACAAAGCTGCTGCCGGGCAGAGTGATGGTGATTCTCGTGTGTCTCGGGGCGGTACTGGGAGCGGTCGGTGTCTATCAGCCTCTGATCGACTATGCCGGAGCCGGGGCTTCCGTGCCTTTGCTGGGATTTGGGAATACTTTGTGGAAAGGCGTCAGAGAGGCTGTGGATAAACAGGGATTTCTGGGGCTCTTCCTTGGCGGATTTAAGGCAAGTGCCGCCGGAATCAGCGCAGCGCTGATCCTTTCTTATCTGGCAAGCTGGATCTTTGAGCCGAAGATGAAAGAATAAAGGTGAGTTTGTCACTTTTCAGGCGACGCTGTCCGTCTCAGACCTGTCCACCCGTGCTGCCTCCGTCCCGGACGGTCCCTGGATCTGTCTGTCTGTGCAGGACATAAGATGTCCTTTTCAGTCAGACAGATCCAGGGACTGTCCGTTTCGAGGTCAGACGTGTTGGACAGGTCCGGGACAGACAGCTGGGTTTCATAAGAAGTTGTGGAAGCTCAGGTCTGTTCAAAAAATACAGATTATGGTATTATAATTTATAAAGATTATGGATTTCAGTGATTTTGATGTGGGTATGGGATGACTTTGTGGTGCTGCGGGAGCTTTTTCCACTTGTGGATGAACTATATTGCAGGTATTGTGAGAATAATGGTCGAGGATGCAAATGAAAACATTGTATTTTGTCATAGAGGAATCCGGCGCCGGTGTGACGGTAGCACAGTATTTGAAAAGGGAACTGCATTTTACAAAAGCTCAGATCAGGACGTTAAAATTCCGTGAGAATGGAATTACCGTAAACGGAGTCCGTACCCGGGTGAATCAGGAGCTGGCTGCGGGGGATCACCTGCAGCTGGCTCTTTCTGACGGTGATGACCGGTCAGAACAGCTTGTGCCGGCGGGCGGGATGCCTGTGATCCTGTATGAGGATGAAGATGTAGTCTGCGTGGATAAACCGGCAGGGCTGGTGGTCCATCCATCTCATGGGCATTTTCAGGATTCTCTGTCGAATCAGATGAGGGTATATTATCTAAAACAGGGAACAGACGTAAAGATCCGGAGCATCGGAAGGCTGGATAAGGATACATCCGGTGTGGTAGTATTTGCAAAGAATCAGATTGCTGCGGCAAGACTGTGGCAGCAAAGAGAACAGGGATATTTCAAAAAAGAATATCTGGCCTGGTGTACCGGTGTTTTTTCAGAGCGGGAGAGAGAGCAGGAACATACGATTGCCGTTCCTCTTGCTCATGCACCGGGAGAACTGATGAAAATGTGTGCTGCAGAGTCAGAGGAAGAGCCTGTAGCTTTGCACGCTGTCACCCATTATCAGGTCGTGAAGCAGGAGCATGACCGGGCGCTGGTACGTCTGCATCTGGAGACAGGCCGTACCCATCAGATCCGAGTGCATATGGCATATCTGGGTCATCCCCTTCTGGGCGATCCGATCTACGGAGATGGAATATCCGGAGAAACCCATGCGCAGCTTTGTGCCTGGAAAGCGGAATTTATCCAGCCGTTTACCGGACAGAAAGTGACCGTATGCTCCCGGAAAAGCCAGGAATTTCGTTCATTTCAGTTCTGATGATCAGATTCACTTTTGATCTTCAGAGGGCGTCTTCCCAGCAAAAACAGAAACAGCCCCTGGGGCAGTTCGAAGATCAGCACGATCCCCAGCACGATGGCGAAGGCGATCTTTACCGCCTGATAACCATGCTGCACTGCCAGATCCAGCTGGTTTGTCACCAGATAATAAGAGGTCCAGTAGACACCGGTACCGGGAACCAGAGGAAAAATGCCGGAGATCAGGAAAATCGTCACCGGACAGTGCTGCCGGATCGCAGCCATTCTGGAAAGAAAGATGACCACGGCGGTGGCGATAAAGGAAGCGATGGTAGCTCCGCAGGGGTTAAGC
>JAQXWO010000102.1 GCA_029225485.1 Lachnospiraceae bacterium | reverse complement strand
TTGCCCGGTGTTCTCTGGGCGGGCCGAATGATTATTATAATGAAGAACTTCTATATAAATTGTTTGGGGTCAATGCAGAGCTTTTGATCGATCATGCCTGGGGCTGGGAACCATGTACCATGAAAGAGATCAAAGCATACCGTCCGGAAAATAACAGTATATGTTCCGGCCAGGAACTGAAAATACCCTACAGCTATGAAAAAGCCCGGATGGTGGTGCGGGAGATGGCGGATCAGCTGGCGCTTGATCTGGTGGATAAAGGACTGGTGACAGATCAGCTGGTATTGACGGTGGGGTATGATATCGAAAATCTCACTGATCCCGTGATACGCAAGCAGTACAATGGTCCTGTGACTGTGGATGGATATGGGCGGAAAGTGCCAAAGCATGCCCACGGAACCACACATCTGTCCCGGCAGACATCCGCCTCCTCTCAGATCATGGAAGCTGTGACACAGCTGTATGAACGGATCATGAATCCCATACTTCTGATTCGACGGATCAGTCTGACCGCAGATCATGTGGTGGCGGAAAGCGAAATAACACAGCCCCGGGAGTTTGAACAGCTGGATCTGTTTACCGATTATGCGGCGCGGGAGGAAAAAGAAGCCAGAGAACAGGCCGAACTGGAACGGGAAAAGCGCATGCAGAAGGCCATGCTGGATATTAAGAAGAAATTCGGCAAGAATGCGCTTCTTAAGGGCATGAACCTGCAGGAAGGAGCCACAACCCGGGAAAGAAACGGACAGATCGGTGGGCATAAAGCCTGACAGTAATTACTGTTCACCGGCAAGCAGTAACTTCCTGGAAAGTGGACAGGAGGCCAGCGATACACACTGTTTCATGACCAGAGAAAAGGAGAGCATAGAATGACAGAACCCCACACCCATCGCTATGATGATATTATTGATCTGCCCCATCATCAGTCAAAGGTTCATCCGCATATGTCACTGCAGGACAGAGCCGCTCAGTTTGCCCCGTTTGCTGCACTGACCGGTCATGAGGCAGCCATCCAAGAAACTCAGAGACTGACAGATCGGCAGATGCAGCTGGATGAGGATGCGCTGGAAGCTCTGGATGAAAAGCTGGAGCTGATCCGGGAACATTTGGGCACAGAGGCGGAAGTGACCTTTACTTGCTTTGTTCCGGATGAAAAAAAGGAGGGCGGCGCATATGCAACCTGCAGTGGTAGTGTAAAAAAACTGGATCTGTATGCCCGAACCATTCTGCTTTCGGACAATACCGTGATTTCTCTGGATAAAATCGTGGATATACAGGGGAACTTATTTGCAGAATGACGCTGACGGGGGAGAAAACGAGCCCGGAGATGTTTGCAGAAGGAAGATACCTGTAGAGATAAAATTTATGCAAGGTGAATATACATCACCGGAAAGGACAATATGCCAACATTATCAACAAGAACAGAAACATTTACGGATTCCGTGATCCGCCGGATGACCCGTGTGTCGGATGAATATGGAGCTATCAATCTTTCCCAGGGATTTCCGGATTTTGATCCGCCAAAGGAGATCACAGACCGTCTGGCCGAGGTGGCCAAAACAGGCCCTCACCAGTACGCCCTGACCTGGGGCGCCAGAAATTTCCGGGAGGCCCTGGCCAGAAAGCAGGAGCATTTTTCCGGCATGAAGGTGGATCCGGAGACAGAGATCGTGGTGACCTGCGGCAGTACTGAGGCTATGATGGCAGCCATGATGTCCGTATGCAATCCGGGGGACAAAGTCGTGGTATTTTCACCTTTTTATGAAAATTATGGCGCAGATGCCATCTTAAGCGGTGCCGAGCCCATTTATGTCCCCTTAAAGCCGCCCACATTCACTTTTGATGCGGACGAACTGGAAGCTGCCATGAAACAGCCGGATGCCCGGGCACTGATCCTGTGCAATCCGTCCAATCCCTGCGGTAAAGTATTTACCCGGGAAGAGATGGAAATCATATCGGAATTGGCCATCCGGTACGATGTGTTTGTGATCACGGATGAAGTGTATGAGCATATCCTTTATAAGCCCCATACTCATGTTTACATGTCCACTTTTCCGGGAATGAAGGAACGTACCATCATCTGCAATTCCCTGTCAAAAACTTATTCCATCACCGGCTGGCGTCTCGGTTATGTAATCGCCTGCCCGGAGGTTATTGAGCGGGTGAAAAAAGTGCATGATTTCCTGACTGTGGGTGCGGCAGCACCGCTGATGGAGGCTGCTGTAGTGGGTCTGAATTATGACGATACATATTATCAGTGGCTGCAGGAAAAATATACCCATATGCGCAATCTGTTTCTGGATGGTCTTGCCAATGCCGGTCTTTCCTTTGTGGAACCCCAGGGCGCCTATTACGTGCTGGTGGATATCAGCGAATTCGG
>JAQXWO010000101.1 GCA_029225485.1 Lachnospiraceae bacterium | reverse complement strand
GTTATCGATTTTCCATTTTCGTGTTTCTCTTTTACAGTGAACTCATCTGCATAAAATTTTTGTCCTGCTGCATATATTTTTTCATTGGAAGCTGATAATTCAATGATCGGTGTGTTTAAAGTGGCTTTTAATTGTTTTGTGCTAAAGAATTTCAATCCAACCAATACTGCTATCATAGCAACACCCAACAGTATCAATCGTTTCATTAATTTGGCCATATATGAACCTCCATAATAAAACTCGTGGTCGTGGGCTGAAAAGCCCACAACTACGGTATTTTTCACATCGACTACATGTAGTCGATGTAGTTACTGTCCGGCATATAGCAGACCGCGGAGGTGCTCGACTTCCGCCCGGAGTTTTTTGTTTTCCGCTTCAAGTCTTGCTATACGCTTATCTTTTGCTTCTATAATCACGTCTTTCGACTGTGATGTCTTTTCATACCTGGCTCGCCGGTTCATCTCTCTGTCAACGTCATGTGCCCGTTGTTCTTCAATCCGCTTCCGTGTTTCATCATCTTCATACAGAAAGCTTTTTGATATCCCGCTTCGGTTATGGACACTGTTGAAATTGACTTTCTTTTCTTCTGAAACCAGTTCTATAATGGCTTCCTGCGCCAGTCTCCTGGCTTCTTCGGTCCGTTTTTTATAGTTACTCTTAAGTCCTTTCATCCTGTCTTCAGCCATCGCATCCCTCCCGATGGCTGCCATTCTTATGGATCATCCCTTCCTTCTGTATCCGGGCCAGCATCTTCTCAAGAATCTCCAGGTACTTCTGGTTCTTTTCTAACCAGTCATCGCGTCCCAACGCCTTGCTCCGCACAAGCTGTTCTTTCACGCGGCGGATCTCCGCCTCATACTCTGGCAGGTTCTCCCTGCCCGTACAGAAGTTCGCACAATCCAGGCAATGGCTCATCTGCTGGCGGCAGGGCAGCTTCGATGGCTTGAAACATACACCAAACGGAACCTTCACTGCATCCAGATTCTTCCTGACGTACTCATACCTGATATCCTCCCGTGTCTGCACCGCTTTATCCGGCGGCGTGCTGTCCAGATGCAGAAGCCCCAGTTTCTCTGTCTCTTTCCACTTCTGAAAAAGCATATCTTCCGATACCTTCGCATAGTGCAGCGTCATCTGAAGGCTGCAGTGGCCAAGTATCTGCTGGATGATCCCGACCGGCATTCCCTGCTCAATATATTCCATGGCCCGTGTATGACGCAGGGCATGCGCACGGAAATGGTATGGCTTCCCTTCCGCATCAACAATCCCTTTTTTATCAATCAATGCCTGCACGGCGGCAGAAAAAGCCGGTTTGCTGTACGGCAGCCCCTTGCAGCGCCCCTCATACGTATTGAACAGGTATTTCTCTGGGTTATTTTCCTCTGTGCTTACTGATGCTGCCTCCTCTGACAGCCGTTTTACCATGTCTGCGACTTCCTCACGCACAGGTATCTTTAAAAGAGGGATCCCTGTCTTGGTGATTTCACCGCACAGGTACGGCACATAAGTTTTCTCCCTGCGGTTCCATACGTATTCCAGGCAGCTGTCATACCTCAGGTTCAGCACGTCCGTGCCACGCCAGCCGGTCTCCCGGAGAAGGACGTACACTGGCATCATTTCTGCCGGTTCTATCTCACAAATACCAGCATCCAGCTGTTCCCTGACCGGCTCTGGTATATATTTCACCTTTGCCATGGTGTCTTCAGGGCGCTCTCTCCGGGGAATATCTTCGTCAAAGATCAGCCGGTTTATGTCCTTCACAGGCGCCTGGGGATACTCGGCCAGCTGGATATAATCCAGAAACATCCGGATGAAGGAAACCGCCTTGCTGCGGAAGGTAGCATTGTCATTCGCATAATCCTCCGCAACCCAGACCAGATATTTCTCCATATCCTCGCGCTCCAGGGACTCAAGGAATCCATCACCATATCCATTGCGGTAAAAAGCCTTGAAAAAATACCGCAGATATATCAGCATTTCCGTACAGTACGACCAGCTCCTCTTTATTACAAGACGTTTCATGTAGCGCTTTACCATGGGACGGTAGCACTCCACAATCTCTGTGAAATTCATGCTGGCCTTCGTGCGTTTCGCAACCGCTGAGATTCTAATACCCGGCAGATTTTCAGCCCGCCAGATGTCTTTCTCCACCTCTTCCCGGTCATCATAATAATCCTCGAAAAATCTGACTGCGTCTCGCATCAGCGTCCCGTAAAGCCGGCTGTTTTCCTTCCCGCCGATTTTTATGGTCGCTGCTGCATTTAAGCCGGCAAAACTATCCGGAAGGCTGCCTTCCTGCCGTTCCCTCCCGATTTCTGGAATGATGTGTCTGTAATGCTTATAAATATTTTTTGCCGATAACAGACCATTCTTCATGCAATAAAGCAGGAAATATTTCATCTCAGTCTTCAGAATTCCCGGCGGGAAACTGCCAAAGTCTGCCAGCGTTCCCTTCACCGGATCATCCATTTTTATCCCGGCCTGCCGGAAGGCCTCTGCCTCCAGTACCCATCTGTCATTGTCAATCCAATATCCCCCTTCCGATGACAGGTATTCCATCATCTGATCACATTTGCTTTCTGATGTCTCTTGCAGGATCAAGGCGGCTTCTCCCATTACTGATCAGCCTCCCTTCTAACAGAGGGCATTCTCAGGCTCTCTGACACCTTATGAAACGCTTCTGCCACTTCTTCGTCCGAAGGATGGACATACGTGTCAAGCGTTGTGTATATGTTTTTATGGCCTGCGCGCTGCCGCAGCATCTCCGGTTCCCATCCGGCCGAGTAAAGCAGGCTCAGCGATGTATGCCGGAATGTATGCGGTGTAACGCTGATCCCTGTCTTTTTGCGAAGCGTCCGGAAAAGATTATCTACATCTACATAATCCATCGCTTTTCCAGCGTTCCCGCCCCGAAGCTTGAGGAACACATGGTTCGTCCTGACATCGGAAGAATGATACTCGCACACATATCCCGAAAACAAATCCATCAGTTCCTGTGTGCAGTCAAGCTTGCGGGGACTGGAAACCGTCTTGATCTCTGCCAGGTTTTCCAGTTCACCTCTGTCATGGAGTGTGACTGTGAGGCCGGTCATATCGAAGTCCTCCAGCCAGAGCGACAATGCCTCGCCAATCCTCATTCCGGTTTCAAACAAAAGGTACAGCAGGAGATAATCCCTCGTATTCGTGCAGGCATCGAGGAGCGTCGCCGCATCCTCCCTGCTGATCGTACGGATCTTCATCCTGGGAACCGACAGCTTAAGGATATGACTCTTAACCATCCTGTTCTCTGCGATTCCATGCAGAAAACTCCGGTAATTCCTTCCTGGATCCCGCACGAACTTCACCAGCATCTCTGACAGACGGTTTTCCATCCCCTCATGCCGCAGCAGATAATCATAGAACGCAACTACTGTATCTATAATCGCATTGATCGTTTGGGGTTGATGATCTGGTGTGAACCGGAGCATCACCACCTTCTTTAAGATATCCGGGTTCTTCAACCAGGCAAGGAACCCCGCCAGGTCATCAACGGTGGTCTGCTCGTAGTTCTTGCCGGCCTCCTTCAGATACGTGAAGTAATGCTTCAGATGGAAGCACTGCAGCCGCAGCGTGTTCCTGGCAGCGCCGGTATTGTCCTTAAACCTGAGGTAATTCATGACGGGCTGGACAGGGGTTCCCGCATCATCATTGAGGTAATATCGTGTCTTCCCGTCAGGTGTCTTTAGTGTTACTACTTTCATTGCTCATGCTCCTTTCTTAAAACATGAGCAAATATACCATCTTATGGCTCACATCGGCTACTTCGACTACTATGACTACAGACCACGAGTTTTGGGTGTAGTCCATGTAAAAAAATCCTACATGGACTACTTCGACTACTATAAATTAGAACCACGAGTTATC
>JAQXWO010000100.1 GCA_029225485.1 Lachnospiraceae bacterium | reverse complement strand
TTCCTTCAGATGATAGACACCCTTGCTGTTCAGCTATACATTTCCCAGTACCTAGTACATCGTAAATTAAATAACTGACACATATGACTTGTCTATTTTCCCGATAGTACACCTCAAAAATACTCAGCGTAGCCCGCTACGCCTACATTTTTTGAGATGCACTCTCAGAAAAATATCCGGCGTCATCTGATCAGTTATTTATTTTCCGATGTACTAGGGAAGAACAGCAGTGAAAGTTGTAAAGAGCTTTGGAATGAGAGGTATGGAAAAAGAAGGATTAAAATGACGAAAAGGGTATTGAAATGAGTTCAGTTGTTAGTATATAATAGAAAAATACAAAGTCTTCTTTGGGAGAATCGAGAAGACTTTTTGTCGTATAAAAATTCTAAAATACGAAAAGGAATAAAAACGACTATGGCAGGAGTTTTGAACATTAGAACGGGAACGAAATTATCGATGGCCCTAGATGTGCCTGTGGGTCAGGAGCCACAGTTCAATCTGATCTGTACCTTTGCCAGATCGCTGGACGAGTCCGCATTTTTGATCTCTGTCCCGATGCAGGGGGGAAAGGCGCTCCCGCTGGATGAGAATCAGAAGCTGCTGCTCCGCTATGGACATGGTGAGGAAACCTTGATCCTTGCCGGTTATGCGGATGATATAGTTAAGGAAGGGCTCAGGCATTACTGGAAGATCCGCCGCGTGACCGAGCAGAGACAGTTTTTCCAGCGTGTGGACGAGCGTATGAAGGTCGCTCTGGGGATCGATTATGTGCAGGATACCTGGCCGGTGAATTTTGACGGGATCATTGAAAAGGAGCAGGGGATGTCTCTTGATATCTCTGCCGGAGGTCTCGCTCTTTATCTGAACCGTGTGTTTCAGATCGGAGAGATCTGTGAGGTGACTCTGCCGCATATCGGGACTTCCGAGGAAGGAAAAGGCTGTGAGCTGGTGGCTGCCGTCTGCTGGAGCCGTGAAGCACCCAGGGGCAGCATTTACCGTCATATCTGCGGTATGCAGTTCCGTTATGAGGATGAAGCAGAGCGGGAGAGGGTGGTATCCTACCTTTCTTACCTGAAGAAAAAATACAGATTATAGCTTATGAAGATGAAAGAGAAAAAAGAATGCCGTACTCCCCGGGAGAAAAAGCGGCGCAGAAGCCGCCGGGGCGGCCGGGATACGGTAGTCCGCATTGAAGAACTGGAAAGGATCATGGGTGAGCTCGGAGAGGATGCCGACCCGGAAACTATTGTCAGTATGTACATGCCCCGCAGACGTACCAGACTGTTCGGCGCCATGCTGCTCAGGCTGGATCGGATGCAGCTGCTCCTGCTGGGGCTGCTGGCGGCAGTGGCAGTACTGTTCGGGATGGCTTTTGTCCAGGAGAAGATGGGTAATTTCACAGTGAACCTGAACCGCCTGGAGTTATACCGGAGAGGTATCGCCATCGCGGAGGACGGCGATTTTACAGAGCCCACCGCCCGTCTGACCGCCAGAACCATGAAGGACGCCACCAACATCACACTGACAGACCTTCCCGATGACCTGGATGCTTATGACGGCAGCCACAACGGAGAAAATTATGTGGCATATACCTATTACGTGCGCAACGCAGGTAAAATAGACGTAGGCTACAATGCTGTGGTGAAACTGGATGCCTGTTCCAAAGGAGCAGAGGAGGCGGTCCGCATTGCCGTCTGGCGAAACGGTGAAGAGAAGATCTACGCAAGGCCTTCTCAGGATGATTCTCCAGAGGAGGATTGTGAGAACTTTGAGAGCGATGATGTGGTCTGCCGGTTCACAGAAGAGAATTTCCTGGTGGGAAATGTGGACAAGTACACCATCGTCATCTGGATGGAAGGAGAGGATCCGGAATGTGTGGATGCCATCATCGGCGGCTCCGTCCAGTTCAGCATGGACATCGATGCCATCGCTGACGATGATACCAGCCTGTTCACAAAGTTTGTCCGGGATATCAGGGATACCCTGACCGGCGACCGGCCCATCGATGCAGCCGGCACTGTGGCTCCGGACTATTATCAGAATACGGAGATTACATGGAAGACCCGCAGGAATCAGTAAAGAGGAAAGAAAAACGGATGAGATTCCGGATTTCTCTCATGCGGGTTTTATGAGAAATCGAAGACCGATCACAAACAAATGGATATGAGCGGTGCCACAACCACCGTTTATATAATAAAATATGCCGCCCAAAGAAACGGGATCACAGAATTTATTTCAGGAGACATTTTTCTGAATCATCCTGCTGTGAAATGATATCCTCACCGGAAATGGCTGAGGAAAACTCTTTTAACCGGGCCCGGTGAGAGTCTGATTTGATATCAGGATACAGTCAGGGACATTTGAATCTGGCAGAAGAAGTCTGATTCCGGAGAAAAAGGGATGTGTCGGTTTGCCGTAAAAAGCAGAGAGACACAGAGGCGTGCGAAACAGAAAAGGGGATGATCGCCGGCTGAATCCCCCGATCATATCATATGGCCGGAAACTTACACAGGAGGAAAAAAATTGAGTGTAAAAGCATTAAAAAGACAGCTTCTGGCGGCGATCGCCATGGTATTGGTTGCCGCTATTGCGCTGGGATCAAGTACTTACGCGTGGTTTGTGAGCAATAATACGGTTACTGCGACAACCACCAATATCAGTGCACAGTCTAACTCGGCTTATTTGGTAATTGATAATGCGGCAGCTGGTTCTACAAAGACAACATCAACAAGTGCTGCAACTGCAAGTGAAACATTTAGCCCAGATACCAAGCTTTATCCGGCACAGTGGAAGAACAACTTTGATTCAACTGGAAAGAAATCAGGAGATGAAGGTTTCACTTCTGTTGTTTATCAGTTTGAATCTGCATATGCTTCTGCAAAAGATGCAGCAACAGAGAAAGATGGAACTCGTTTTGCAGTAGGAAATCCTGACACTGCAGCAGGTAAAGATTATACATTAGCCAACACCTTCTACATTGGTACTGGTACATATGACGGTACATTTACCAATCTGAAGGTTACTGGCGTTACTGTTAATAATACTACAAGCTCTCAGTTAGAGGATGCTATGCGTGTTCTTGTAACTTGTGGCTCAGAATGGACTGTTTGGAGTAAAGCAGGTATCGAGAGTGGAAGCCACCAGACCAGCAGTACTGCTGATGGTATTATCAAAGAAAGTGGTATTACCAAAGGTACAGACGCAACTGTAAAAGTATATGTATACTATGACGGTGCTGACAGCAAAGTATTTACCACAAATCTTGAAAACTTAAAGGATTGTGGTGTTACTGTTACTTTTGAGGCAACACCTACCGAGTTTAAATAATAGTTTTCTTATGTCCTCCACGGTTGTGGCGTGGGGGACGTTTTTAAAAGAAAACCATGATAGCAGTGGGAGATAATTCTATGCTCAAAAAATTGAAAAGAGAATTGATCGGCGCTGCTGTTTCTGTGATGATATCAGCGGTAGCGCTGTCAT
>JAQXWO010000099.1 GCA_029225485.1 Lachnospiraceae bacterium | reverse complement strand
TTATCCTATCTTCTGCTGTCTGCCAAGCCGGATGATCATTCTGCTTCCCCGACCTTCTTCCGATTCGATGGAAATACCATATTGAGCTCCAAAATACAGTTTTATCCTTTCATTGACCGCACTCAGTCCAAATCCACATTTCTCCCCTTCTGCTATGGATCGCCTTACCTCTTCCAGACGCTCCCGCGTCATACCGATTCCATTGTCCGAGACATTCAGGATCACTTCATCCTCGCTGGCTTCCCCCGTAATCTGAATCAAGCCCTTTCTTCTGATCTTTTTGATTCCATGATAAAGGGCATTCTCCACCAGAGGCTGCAGTGTCATCTTTGGAATCTGTACCTCCATCATGGACTCCGGTATCGTGATCTCATAGTCCATGATGTCCCCATAGCGGACTTTCTGGATATCCAGATAGCTGCTGATATGCAGAAGCTCCTCTTTCAGGCTGATGATGTCATTCCCCCTGGAAAGGAAGGTACGGAAAAACACCGACAGCTTTTCCACCAGCTCCATCGCTTCTTTTTTCTCCCCGGCTTCGATCAGCCAAACGACCGTATCCAGGGTATTATACAGAAAATGCGGATTGATCTGAGCCTGCAGAAGCTGAAATTCCCGCAGACGGTTCTGTTCCTGCTCCTGCTTCTCCTTTTCAATAAATTCTTCGATTCGTCTGCTCATGGTCTGGACACCATCATCCAGAACGCCCATTTCATAATCATAGGTCTGTACGGGCTCAATGTAAAACTGTCCATTTCCCACTGCCCTTATATTCTCACAGATCTGACTGACCGGGGCAGATATTTCCTTTGAAAAGCGCATACCCTCCCGCAGGAGAATCAATATCATCCCCACAGCAAAAATGATCAGCGCTGCCATGGCTCCCCAGATGCTTTTTAACAGTATTTCCTCCATCTGAGCAAGATAAACCGTCTCATAATGGATATAGGTGTGCATCTCATCCTGGATCAGCCGGGTCAGAATTTTAATATTATTCTCCAGCTGCAGCTGCCTGCTGTCATAATCTTCGGTATCTGCCAGCAGAAACATCTTATCTCTCAGATTTTCACAGTAGGAGCGCAGATTATCCAGCGCTTTTCTGCTCTCTTTTTTTGATGTGGTTCCCTCCAGAGACTCCACAAGCTTCAGCGCCTGATCCACATCCTCCAGCGGAAGCTCCTTCTGAAGTCGGTTTCCCACAGAGAAATAATACATTTTCAGATCCAGATTTTTCTTGAAATCCAGACTGAACTGGCTTGTCGTCGTTACATTGTGGGAAAGCCGGTTATATTGAACCGCATACCATCCAAGTACGGTCAGCACAATGATCACAAGCAGAAGCATGGGGATCCACAGACGCATCAGAAAATGCTGAAGTTTCTTTTTTAATTTCAATGTCTGCCGCTCCGGTTTCTTTTCTTCTTTCTGCTCATTCATCTTCCCGTCCCCGCTTCCGGTATTCACTTGGCGTACACCCCTGCGTTTTCTTAAACAGGAAACTGAAATAATGGGAGTCCTGATAACCGCTTTCTGATGCCACCTCGCTGGACCGCAGACTGGTACTGCGCAGCAAATCTTTCGCATGCCGCATACGCACACCAGTCAGATATTCAATAAAAGTCTTTCCTGTCTCCTGGCTGAAGGTACTGCTGAAATAGCAGGGACTCATATTCACATAACCTGCCACTTTATTCAGGGAAAGATCTGCATCTCTGTAATTCTCATCTATGTACTCCCTGGCACGTTCCATCCGCGCCGAAAATTTCTTTTTTGTACACCGGTCACGAATTTCCATAACCGAGGTCAAAAGCAGATTCAGGTATTCTCCCACGCCTTCTTCTGTCTGCACATACTGCGTGATCCCATTTACCGTCTGACATTCCTCCGGAAGCTCTTCTGCACTGCTGCCAAGCTCCTGCAGAAATCCCATGGCCCAGAAATACAGGTCCATCACAAGGTACTGCCTCAGCATAATTGACTTATAATTGTTTTTACCAATACTCTCAAAATAGTCCTGCAGAAATCCATCTATTTCATCCGCGGTTCCGTCTCTCAGGAAAATCTCCATCTCTTTACGGCTCAGCTTCACAAAATCAATGGCTTCCATGTCCACCTCCTCTTTCCAGACAAATGCCAGTGACTTCATGTCTTCTCCTGAAACAAACTGATTCCGCTTCGTAAAGAAACGGGCAGCAAATGCTTTATTTGCCCGATAATAGGACTGTCCCAGATCACTGATCCGATTCACACAGCTTCCGATTCCTCCAAAATACTGCAACCCCGGATAATTCTCCATGATATCCTGTATTTCGCGGCATAGCTGTCTGCTTTTTTCGTCCATCACTTCTCTGGAATCTCCTTTCAGGATAAAAAGCCAGATATTCTCCTCTTTTTCAAAAATCA
>JAQXWO010000098.1 GCA_029225485.1 Lachnospiraceae bacterium | reverse complement strand
TTACGAAGAAATCAGCGGCTTGACGGAGGTGATCGCCCACAACGATATTTACGTGCTGCGGGGAAATCACGATACGGGCGCCTATGAGGATTATTTCGGCAGGAAAAATTATGCCCTGCTCCTGAAAGAATTTGCAGTGGTAGTGCTGGATAATGCGATGCGGACTTTTGAGGAGGAAGGACTGGAGCTTTTGCGTCAGGTGCTGGATATGGAAGAGGTACGGCAGGTGATTGTCGCCTTTCATATTCCGGTTCCCAATCACTATATCCGGAATTCCGTGTCAGAAGAGGAGTTTGCCCGCCTGCAGGATGCGTATGCGTCCGGAAAGGAGAAAGTGAAATATCTGCTGTGCGGCCATGTACATTCCAGATTTGAGGATGTGGTGGATGAGATCCCGCTGATCTGTACCGGAGGAGGCGGAGCTCTCATAGAAGACGTGTCGCAGGACATCCGTGCCTGTGACGTAGAGCATCACATGGTACATTTCTATCCGGAGGATGGCGTGCTCAGGTACCGCTTTGACAATCTTGCGGAAAATGGCTATGACAGAGAGAGAAAGGAAGCCATTCTGAAAGAGAATCTGGAAAAGACAGTATCGGGTGAGCTGATGGCTCATCTCAGATATCTGATGTTTTCAGACCGGGCACGGAGGAGAGGCATGGAAAAAATCGCCAACCTGTTTGAAGCACTGGCTGCCTCCGAATATCATCACGCCAGAAATTTCTATTCCGTCATGGAAAACCCGCTGCCCTTCGGAGAGTCCGTGGAGACCTTCCTTCCCGGTGAAGAGTTTGAATATCAGCGCCTTTATCAGATGATGGAAGCGTATGCAGAGGAGAAAGGCGCTCCCCTGACCAGACAGGCATTTTCCGGAGCGGCGGCAGCGGAGAAGGTGCATGCCGGACTGCTGAAAGAAGCAGCAGATCTGGAGAAATTTGACAGGGAGACAGTTTACGTCTGCCCCATCTGCGGTTATGTCATGGCAGGAGACCTCATCCCGGAGCGGTGCCCCGTGTGCGGCGGACCGAAGCGGCAGTATGAGGTGTTTCAGGCGAAAGAAGAATAACAGGATGAATGGCAAAGGGAGTAGTGGGTTATGAGAATAGACGGTGAATTCTGGGAATTACTTTCGGGATGCCCGAGAGTCTTCCTCTTCAGCCTGACAGGCCAGATCATGATTCTTATGCTGTGCGACAGAATGCTGGTACGCCGCAGAAACAGCCTGCGGTTGCTGGCATGCCTCAGCCTGAAAACGATCGTTTCTACCATAGTTGTCGGTACTGTGCTGCAGTATTACTATCCCGAAGCAATATGGGAGGATTTTCTCGGCGTGTTTTCCCATATCTGTACACTGTTTCTATGTTATATCTCTTTCGTTCAGACTTACTATGGAGGTTTGTTGAAATGTCTGATCGCAGAAAACATCTGTGAAATTATGACATCGATCCTCCTGCTTCCGGGCCTGATCCTGACCTCTTATCTGGAGGGGAGAGCGGATCTGTTTACTGTTTACGGCAAATTACAGCTTGGCGATTGCATATATTATATCCTGATGCTCCTGATGGCAGAGGCAGCTGCGCGGGCAGCAGCCCCTCTGCTGAAAAGATTTCGTACGTACCGGTTCCGGAATAAAAAAGCAGAAGCCGTATGTGTGATTGTCTTTGTGGGGTCTCTGCAGATCATGGGAGTCAGTGATCTGCGGGACGGGCAGACAGTCGTGATTTTGTTTTACATGGTCTTTTTGATCTATGCCCTGGCAGCCACGGCAGTGTTTGTCCTGATGTATCTGTACCAGAGACAGAGGATACGGACGGAACATGCATTTTTGGATATGCAGCTGCATCTGATGGAATCTCATTATGCTTCGATACAGGGTCAGATTCGTAAGATGGAGCACTGCCAGCGAATTATTGATGAACAGATGAAAGAAATTGAGGAAAGTAAAAATCTGTCACAGGGAAAGGCAGCAGCTTATCTGGAGCAATTAAAGAAAGGCTATGATGAGATGCGGGCCGGCATGTACTGTGATGACTGGAGCGTGGACGCTCTGCTGTATTGTCAGTCGGAGATGGCCCGTGCACAGGGGATTTCAGCAGAATACTCCTTATCGGAGTACGACCGGGGCAGGATCTCTGAGGACGAGCTGGTATATATTTTATTCCGGCTGTTTGAATATGGCATGAAAGCCAACCAGAAGATAGAGAAGGAAAGAGAAAAGAAAATATCTTTGCGAATGGGCAGTGTATGTTTTTTGCAGAGACAAAATGTAGGTTGTTGCAAAATGCTATGTATGTAGGTTGTTGCAAAACAGACCTTGGGGGTTACACCCCCAAACCCCTG
>JAQXWO010000097.1 GCA_029225485.1 Lachnospiraceae bacterium | reverse complement strand
TTAGGGCTTCGTGTCATTGTATCGGGAAATTCCAGAGCAAAGGATGTCATTCTTTCCGCCGGAGCTGACCAATATATCGAATATACCAAAGAAGACTATTGGAAGATTCTGTCAGATGTAGATTACGTAATTGATGCACTGGGTGAAAAAGAATTTTCCAGGGAATTGTCCGTACTGAAAAAAGGAGGTATCCTGCTCAGCCTGCGCACCGGGCCGAACAAGGCATTTGCGGAGAAAAACGGGTTTTCCTTTGCCAAGAGGACGCTGTTTGCACTGGCAGGTTCCGGATATGATAAGCAGGCAAGGCGGCAGGGCAAGGAATATCGTTTCCTGTTTGTCCGTGCAGATGGGACACAATTGGAGAAAATCACCCGCATGGTTGAAACAGAGCATATTGTTCCACAGATTGATCACCGTATGTTTGATATTTCTCTGATCAACGATGCAATGAAACTGGTAGCCCGGGGACATACAAGCGGGAAAGTGATTATCCGATTTTCGTGAATGGTTTATGGCGGTTTGAGAAATCAAACCGTTTTTTTGCCAGCCCTGTTGACATATACCCCATAAGGGTATATAATCAAAATACCCTTATGGGGTATATGGGGGAAGGAGGATATGATGATGTCTGATAAGGAAGTATGCGGGTGTTGTTCCAGGATAACAGAACGATCAGAGGAAGAACGAAAGAAACTGATACACCGCCTGAACCGGATCGAAGGACAGGTTCGCGGAATTCGCGGTATGGTGGAAAAGGATGCTTACTGTGCGGATATCTTAGTCCAGTCTGCCGCAGTGAACGCCGCGGTCAATGCATTTAATAAAGAACTGCTGGCAAGTCATATTCGGGGCTGTGTTGCCAGAGATATCCGTGAGGGCAAGGATGAAGTGATCGATGAGTTAGTTGCAACTCTGCAAAAACTCATGAAATAAAAGGAGGCGAAACAAAGCAATTATGGAGCAATATACAGTAACCGGTATGAGCTGTGCTGCCTGCTCTGCCCGTGTGGAAAAAGCAGTATCGGGTGTGAAAGGAGTTACTTCCTGCTCGGTAAGTCTGCTGACTAATTCCATGGGCGTAGAAGGAACAGCATCCGCCGAGGAAATTATAGCGGCGGTCCGTGATGCAGGATATGGAGCAGCTCTGAAAAAGGGAAATAAAGATCAGACCACATGTTTATCCTCGGATGAGGATGCGCTGAAGGACAGGGAAACCCCTTTGTTAAAAAAACGCCTGATCATCTCTCTGGGATTTTGGATCGTACTGATGTATGTTTCTATGGGACATATGATGTGGGGCTGGCCGCTGCCGCCGTTTTTTAACGGCAACCATGTGGCGATGGGGCTTTTGCAGCTATTGTTAACGGTTATTATAATGGTGATCAATCAGAAGTTTTTTATCAGCGGCTTTAAGAGCCTGTGGCACCGTGCTCCGAATATGGATGCACTGGTTGCATTAGGCTCTATGGCAGCCTTCATCTACAGCACATTTGCGTTGTTTGCCATGACGGATGCGCAGGTCAAAGGTAATGCAGATGCCGTGATGTCATATATGGACGAGTTTTACTTTGAATCTGCTGCAACGATTCTTGCGCTGATCACTCTGGGAAAAATGCTGGAGGCACGTTCAAAGGGAAAAACCACCGATGCGCTGAAGGGGCTGATGAAGCTGGCTCCAAAGACTGCCACGCTTCTGCGGGACGGCGCCGAAATAACCGTGCCGATCGAGCAGGTGGCTAAAGGAGATATCTTTGTAGTGCGTCCCGGTGAAAATATCCCTGTGGACGGAATTGTTTTGGACGGCAACAGTGCAGTAGATGAATCCACCCTGACAGGAGAGAGTATTCCTGCAGACAAAGCAGCCGGGAGTGCAGTTTCCGCAGGAACACTGAACCAGTCGGGCTATATACGCTGTGAGGCAACAAGAGTGGGGGAAGACACTACGCTCTCGCAGATCATTCAGATGGTCAGCGATGCGGCTGCCACAAAAGCACCGATTGCCAAGGTCGCAGATAAGGTGTCAGGTGTGTTTGTCCCTGCCGTTATCACCATTGCGGTGATCACTGTTATTGCATGGCTTCTCGCCGGCCAGACGGCAGGATTTGCTCTGGCACGGGGAATCTCTGTACTGGTGATCAGCTGCCCCTGTGCACTCGGTCTTGCGACCCCTGTTGCCATCATGGTAGGCAATGGGATGGGAGCAAAGAATGGCATTCTCTTCAAGACAGCGGTATCTCTGGAGGAGACGGGAAAAACACAGATCGTAGCCCTTGATAAAACGGGAACGATCACGCAGGGAGAACCAAAGGTTACGGATATCATTCCGGTAAACGGCAGGAGTGAAAAAGAGCTTTTGTCAATGGCCTATGCGCTGGAGAAAAAAAGCGAGCATCCGCTGGCACGGGCAATCAATCAAAAGGCAGAACAGGATGGACTTAAGGTAAATGAGGCAGAGCAGTTCGAAGCCTTGCCCGGAAACGGACTTACGGCATCTTGTGATGGTGCTGTTCTGACCGGCGGCAGTTATAAATTTATCAGCGGACAATTCCAGGTGCCTGCTGAGATAAAAGAAAAGTCAGATCGTCTCTCGGAGGAAGGAAAAACACCGTTGTTCTTTGCACGTGACGGTGAACTCTGCGGTATCATTGCCGTGGCTGATATCATCAA
>JAQXWO010000096.1 GCA_029225485.1 Lachnospiraceae bacterium | reverse complement strand
ACTTGCTATTGCATTTATCCTCTTATTCGCAAATCCGCTGGTTGGAAGATTTTCATAAAGATGATGAGAGTACAGTGCGAAGGGAGGCGAAATCTTGGAAAGATTATTTAATCTTGATCTTCAGCTTCTGCATGATGCGGTGCTGCTGGCAATTGCTGTGTTCGTCATGTTCACATTTTTGTCATACCTTCTGTTTAACCCTGTGAGGGATATGCTGAAAAAACGTCAGGATCGGGTAAAAAACGACATTGATTCTGCGGAAAAAGCAAATCAAGACGCACAGAAGCTCAAGAATGATTACGAGGATAAGCTCCGGAATATCCATAAGGAGGAGGATGCGATCCTCAGTGATGCCAGAAAGCGCGCGCTTGAGAATGAAGCGAAGATTCTGGATCAGGCAAGGGCAGAGGCGGCGAATATCATTGCCCGTGCCAATCATCAGATCGAGCTGGAGAAGAAAAAGGCAGAAGATGATATCAAGAAAGAAATTATTTCTGTGGCATCCATGATTGCGGAAAAAGTGGTCAAAGAACAGATTGATACCAGAATCCAGGATTCGTTGATTGATGAGACGTTGAAAGAGATCGGAGAGAAAACATGGCAAAGCTAGTATCCAAGACCTATGGGGATGCGTTGTTTAGCCTTGCCGTGGAGGAAAACCGGGTGAATGAGTTTGCCGAAGAAGTGACAGCGGTACAGACTGTTCTGGAAGAGAACAGGGATTTTAACAAGATCCTGGTTCATCCGGAGATTCCGAAAGAGCAGAAGCTCCGGCTGGTAGAAAATGTTTTCAAGGGCCGGGTGTCCGACGACCTCACAGGTTTTCTGAGAATTGTGGTAACGAAGGGAAGATACAAAGACTTACCGGCGATTTTTGCATATTTCAGTGCAAAAGTAAAGGAATATAACAAAACAGGGGTTGCAGAGGTAGTGTCTGCAGTGCCTCTTAACGGTGAACAGCAGAAGAAGATCGAACAGAAGCTTCTGGATACGACCCGTTATGAAAAGATGGAAATTGCATATAAGGTGGATGAGGATGTCATTGGCGGTCTCAGGATCCGTATCGGTGACAGAGTTGTGGACAGTACGATCCGCAGCAGGCTGAACAAGCTGACCGGAAGCCTTATGAATATTTCCCTGGAAACGGAACAGTAAGGGAAAACAGAAAATGGGAAAGAAGGTGTAATTTTCTCATGAATTTGAGACCAGAGGAAATAAGTTCTGTGATTAAAGAGCAGATCAAACGATATTCCTCCGATATTTCTGTGTCTGACACAGGAACGGTCATCCAGGTAGCCGACGGTATTGCCAGAATCTATGGACTGGAGAAGGCGATGCAGGGAGAGCTTCTTGAATTTCCGGGCGAAGTGTACGGCATGGTGCTGAATCTGGAGGAAGACAATGTCGGTGCGGTACTCCTGGGCAGCAGCAGCGAGATCGGTGAAGGAGATATCGTAAAGACGACAGGAAGAGTCGTGGAGGTTCCGGTAGGTGACGGCATGCTGGGACGTGTTGTGAATGCACTGGGACAGCCGATCGACGGCAAGGGCCCGATCCATTCAGATAAATACCGTAAGATCGAACGAGTGGCTTCCGGCGTTATCGCCAGAAAGTCAGTAGATACGCCGCTTCAGACCGGTATCAAGGCAATCGATTCCATGGTGCCGATCGGCCGTGGACAGCGCGAACTGATCATCGGAGACCGTCAGACCGGTAAGACTGCCATTGCGATCGATACGATCATCAATCAGAAGGGGCAGGGCGTAAAATGTATTTATGTGGCCATCGGCCAGAAATCATCTACTGTGGCATCTATCGTGAATACTCTTGAAGAGTATGGAGCTATGGATTATACCACCGTAGTATCCGCAACGGCCAGTGAGCTGGCTCCGCTGCAGTATATTGCACCGTATGCAGGATGTGCCATCGGTGAGGAATGGATGGAAAAAGGAGAGGATGTGCTGATCGTATATGACGATTTGTCCAAGCATGCGGCTGCATACCGTACACTCTCCCTGCTTTTGAGACGTCCGCCAGGGCGTGAGGCATATCCGGGTGATGTATTCTACCTGCACAGCAGACTGCTGGAGCGTGCAGCGAAGCTTTCTGATGAGCTGGGCGGCGGTTCTCTGACGGCTCTGCCGATCATTGAGACTCAGGCAGGCGATGTGTCGGCCTACATTCCGACCAACGTAATTTCCATCACTGACGGACAGATCTATCTGGAGACTGAGATGTTCAATTCCGGTTTCCGTCCGGCTGTCAATGCGGGACTTTCCGTATCCCGGGTAGGTGGAGCGGCGCAGATCAAGGCGATGAAGAAGATCGCCGGCCCGATCCGTGTGGAGCTGGCACAGTACCGCGAGCTGGCAGCATTTGCGCAGTTTGGTTCCGATCTGGATGATGATACCAAGGAGAAGCTGGCACAGGGCGAGCGTCTGAAGGAGATCCTGAAGCAGCCGCAGTACCAGCCGATGCCGGTACAGTATCAGGTTATCATTATCTATGCGGCTACCAACAAATATCTGCTGGATATTCCGGCAGCAGATATCCTGCGTTTTGAAAAAGAATTATTTGAATATATCGATACAAAATATCCGGAGAGTCCGTCCGGTATTGCTTCTGAGAAGCAGATGACACCGGAGATCGAAGAGAAGCTGAAGAAGGCTATTACAGAGTTCAAAGCAAGCTTCAAATAACAGGATGACAGAAAGGGTGATAAAATGGCCTCAATGAGAGACATCAAGCGGCGCCGCAGCAGTATTGCCAGTACCCAGCAGATCACAAAAGCCATGAAGCTGGTATCCACGGTCAAGCTGCAGAAGACCAAGGCGCGTGCGGAGCGGTCGAAGCCGTATTTCGATAAGATGTACGATACGGTGACTTCCATGCTGGCCAAATCCGGAACGATTGAGCATCCGTATTTGAAGCCGCAGGATTCCCCGAAAAAAGCGGTCATCCTGATTACTTCCAACCGTGGCCTGGCGGGCGGCTACAATTCCAATGTCATCAAGGCGGTGACAGGTTCCAAGCTGGATCAGAAGGATATCGTTCTGTACAGTGTGGGCCACAAAGGAAGAGAACAGCTGCTGAGAAAGGGTTATCAGGAAGCGAAGGATTACAGTGAAGTGATTGAAAATCCGGTATTCCAGGATGCACAGGAGATCTGCAGGGATGTGCTGTCGGCATATGCGTCAGGTGAAGTCGGAGAAATCTATCTGGCATACACCTATTTTAAGAATACCGTAGTGCATGAGCCGAAGCTTCTGAAGCTGCTGCCGGTAGAGATCAGCGAGGCGGATGTGGAAGCGGCGAAAGCCAATATGATGATGAACTTTGAGCCGGAGGCAGAGGAAGCGTTGGATGTGATTATTCCCAAATATATGACCAGTATCATATATGGTGCACTGGTGGAATCAGTGGCCAGTGAGAATGGCGCCAGAATGCAGGCAATGGATTCGGCCACCAGCAATGCGGAGGAGATGATCAGTAAGCTGACGCTTCAGTACAACCGCGCAAGACAGGGTTCCATCACGCAGGAGCTGACAGAGATCATTGCAGGTGCGGAAGCACTGGAATAAAGAAGAGAGATAAGGAGTGAATTACAGGATGGCAACGCAGAACAAAGGTAAAATCACTCAGATTATCGGTGCGGTACTTGATATTAAGTTCCCGGAAGGCAATCTTCCGGCGATTTATGAGGCAATTCACATTACCAGGACAAACGGAGAGCGTCTTGTAGTCGAGGTGGCACAGCACCTCGGAGATGAGACGGTCAGATGTATTGCCATGGATACTACGGACGGACTTGTGAGAGGAATGGAGGCGGTGGCAACTGGTGCTCCCATCTCTGTTCCGGTTGGAGAGAAGACCCTGGGACGTATTTTCAACGTTACAGGTGATCCTATCGACAACAAACCGGCGCCGACCGATGTGAATTATATGCCGATCCACAGAGACGCACCGTCATTTGAGGAGCAGTCAACTTCAGCAGAGGTGCTGGAGACAGGTATCAAGGTCGTAGACCTGCTCTGCCCGTATCAGAAGGGCGGTAAGATCGGACTCTTCGGAGGAGCCGGAGTAGGAAAGACAGTCCTGATCCAGGAGCTGATCCGAAATATCGCCACAGAGCACGGCGGATATTCCGTATTCACCGGTGTAGGCGAGCGTACCCGTGAGGGAAATGACCTGTATCATGAGATGCAGGAATCAGGAGTTATCAACAAGACTACCATGGTATTCGGACAGATGAACGAGCCGCCGGGAGCAAGAATGCGTGTCGGCCTGACCGGACTTACCATGGCAGAGAATTTCCGTGATGAGGGTGGAAAGGACGTACTTCTTTTCATTGACAATATTTTCCGTTTTACACAGGCTGGTTCCGAGGTATCGGCTCTGCTGGGACGTATGCCTTCAGCCGTAGGTTATCAGCCTACGCTGCAGACAGAGATGGGTGCTCTTCAGGAGCGTATCACATCCACCAAGAAGGGTTCTATCACATCCGTACAGGCTGTCTATGTGCCTGCCGATGACCTGACAGACCCGGCTCCGGCGACGACCTTCGCCCATCTGGATGCGACCACCGTATTGTCCCGTGCGATCGTAGAGCTTGGTATTTACCCGGCGGTAGATCCGCTGGAGTCTACCTCACGTATCCTGGATCCGAGAATCGTAGGCGAGGAGCACTATGCAGTAGCCCGCGGGGTACAGGAGATCCTTCAGAAATACAAAGAGCTGCAGGATATCATCGCAATTCTTGGTATGGATGAGCTTTCCGAGGACGACAAGCTGGTAGTAAGCCGTGCGAGAAAGATCCAGAGATTCCTGTCACAGCCTTTCTTCGTGGCAGTACAGTTTACCGGCTACGAAGGAAAATATGTGCCTCTGTCAGAGACAATCCGCGGATTCAAAGAGATACTGGAAGGAAAACATGACGATATTCCTGAGAGCTATTTCCTGAATGCCGGAACGATTGATGAAGTAGTTGCCCGCGTAAAATAGGGGGTGACGAGATGGCAGATGAAAGAAATTTTGAATTGCAGATCATTACCCCCGACCGTATCTTCTGGCAGGGAGAAGCCTTCATGCTGGAGCTGAATACTTCCGAGGGTGAGGTAGGCATCTACAAAAAGCATATTCCCATGACCATGCTTCTGGAGCCGGGCATCGCCCGGATCCATCGTCAGGAAGGAATCCTGGAGGCGGCAGTCCATGCCGGTTTCATCGAAGTCCTTCCGGATAAGATTAGTGTCATGGCAGAGATTGCCGAGTGGCCGGATGAGATCGACGCCAATCGTGCCAAAGAGGCAGAGATGCGTGCAGAGCGCAGACTGCAGGCCCATGACCCGGCGATAGATACCTCCCGTGCAGAGGTGGCACTGAAGAAAGCCATCGTCCGTCTGCAGCTGGCAGAGCGCAGATGAGGATGAGTGGGTATCATTTTCGTTAATGTGCAGAGTTATACACGATGCAGCAGAAAGTTATCCACAAAACGGAAGTGTGTGTGGATAAAAAGACATAAAAAACGGAGTTCCTGTGGATAACGGGGGCTCCGTTTTTATGAGTTTATATGAAGGACGCCGGAAAATAAATGTTCAGATGCCGCTGTCCAGCGAGGGTTTTCATAAGAAAATCCCGATTTTTGTTCGTTACTGGAACGGAGTGAACAAGTAACGCTTGCCGGAGCGTTGTCCGCTTTTGCGTAAGATATGACTTGCCCTCATGGGGCGTACTTTATATGAATCAATCACAGTTTCTTCTTTGTCATCTCCCCATTTGTGCAGTACCTCAGCACAGTATCCCGCGTGATGATGCCCCTGCGGTAAAGCTGCAGCAGGCTGTTGTCCATGGAGATCATATCATCCTTGGCGGAGGTATAGATCATGCCGTCGATCTGGTGCACTTTGTTGTCACGGATCATGTTGCTGATGGCGGGGGTCATGACCATGATCTCGAAGGCGGGAATCATGCTGCCATCCACGGTGGGTACGAGCTGCTGGGAAATCACGGCTTTCAGGACCATGGAAAGCTGCACGGCAATCTGCCTTTGCTGTGACGGGTCAAAGACGTCGATGATACGGCTGATGGTGTTTGCAGCGCCGATGGTATGGAGACTGGAAAGTACCAGATGGCCGGTCTCCGCAGCGGTCATGGCAGTCTGGATCGTCTCGTGATCCCGCATTTCACCCAGCAGGATCACGTCCGGACTCTGGCGCAGAGCTGCCCGCAGAGCGGTCAGATAATTATCCGTATCTGTGGAGATCTCACGCTGGCTGACTATGCTCTGTTTGTGGCGGTGCAGAAACTCCAGAGGATCTTCCAGAGTGATGATATGGTTGGATCTGGTAGAATTAATCTTGTCCACAAGACAGGCCAGAGTCGTAGATTTTCCGCTGCCGGCCGGGCCGGTCACAAGCACCATTCCCTTGGTAAAATCCGTCATCTGAAGGACGACAGAAGGAATGGATAGTTCCTGAGGCTTCGGGAGTTCAAAGGCAATGACCCGGATGACGGAGGCAAGAGAGCCGCGTTGCTTATAGGTGCTGACACGGAATCTGGAGAGACCGGGAATCGCAAAGGAAAAGTCATCGTCGCCGCACTCCATGAAATGTTCGATATTGCGTTTGTTTGCAAGTTCATAGATCTGCCGGATCAGCACTTCTGTATCATTGGGCATCAGGCGATCTCCAATGGAATGCAGAACACCATTTACTTTGTAGGACAGAGAAAGGCCTGCTACGATAAAAATGTCAGAGGCATGTTCGGCCGTTGCCTGCTGCAGGATGGATACGGCATCAAGTGGTTCACTCATCATATAATAATCTCCTTGTATAAACAATCTATTTCATATTCTAATCATGCAAGTCACAAACTCCCCCTAATACAGGTCATCCGCCGGTGCCTAGTATAATCCACGCTAAATACCGCACTGGTTCGCTGAGAATGCTTTTTCGAGAGTACAGTTGTAAAAACGCAGGCGTAGCGGGCTACGCTGAGGCTTTTACAACTGTGCTATCGGGAAAGCAGGCCAGCGAAACAGGCG
>JAQXWO010000095.1 GCA_029225485.1 Lachnospiraceae bacterium | reverse complement strand
AGGACTGGCGTGCTTAGTGATTCCCGGCGCAGCGGTAAAGCTCTTCTATACCGGAGCAGTCTCTCTCGACGCATGTTTGAAACCTTCATCTGCCACCCGAGGATTCTGCGGCGTCCTGTATTAGTCAACTAAAGCACGATTTTGAGAATGACATCATGATAATACAGCATCTGATCCGGAAAATCACAGGAAGTCCTTATCGGCATGCTGGACACTCCATCTTTCGGGTGCTACAATGAGAAAAACCAGAAAGGAGTATAGTATCATGAATACGAGAGACGATCTGAAGCGCCAGCTGGCGCAGATTGACCATAAAGGCTACAAAGCATACAAAGTACTGGAAGGAGTCTATGAGTTCGGCGCTTACCGTCTGGCCATCGACCATGTGCAGGGTGATCCCTTTGCCACACCCTCCAGAGTCCGCCTGCTGTATCAGAATGGAAATAACATTCCGCAGGAGTATTTTTGCACGAGAGCCAGAAAGACGGCCGCTGAGGATTTCCTGCTGAGACGGCTCCACCGCAGCCTGCGGGCAGCTTCCGGGGATGGCAGAAAGGGCTCTGGCAAAAGCGGACTGATCACGGCGTGCCGTGTGGGGCAGGAGGTGCTGGAGCGGACAGCGGTGCTGCTCTCACAGGAAACCATTGAGGTCCGGATTGAGGTGGGATTCCCGGCTTATGGGCGTACCATCGCGGCAAAGGAACTGGAAGAGATTTTGTTTACGGTGCTTCCTGCGGCGGCAAAGCAGGCCTTTGCCATCTGCCCGGATCTGGAACGGGGACTTGCGAAGGCGGTATATCTGGCGGATGATCAGGAATACATCCGCGGCGAGCTGGAAAAACGGGATCTGGTATCCTTTGTGGCAGACGGCTCTGTCCTGCCCCGGGAGAGTGGGATATCCCAGCGACCTATGAAGGACGCGGTGCCATTTCACAGTCCGGAAAGCCTGGCAGTGACGCTTGATCTGCCACATCGGGGAAGACTGCGGGGTATGGGGATCCGCCGAGGCGTAACGGTGGTGGTGGGCGGAGGCTACCACGGGAAATCGACCCTGCTGAAAGCCATAGAGCGGGGGGTCTACAACCATATCGCAGGAGACGGGAGAGAGTACGTCATCACAGACAGTACTGCATTTAAGCTCCGGGCAGAGGAAGGAAGATGCATCCGCCAGGAGGACATCTCCATGTTTATCAGTCATCTGCCCAGCCGTGCGGATACGGTGCGCTTTTCTACAGAAAATGCCAGCGGCAGTACATCACAGGCGGCCAATACCATAGAAGCGCTGGCCTGCGGCAGCCGTGTCCTGTTGATCGATGAGGATACCTCCGCTACCAATTTTATGGTGCGGGATGAGCGGATGGCGCAGCTGGTGGCGGATGAGAAAGAACCCATCACGCCCTTTATCCGAAGAGTCCGCAGTCTGTATGAGCAGCAGGGAGTTTCGACGGTCCTTGTGGTGGGAAGCTCAGGGGCGTATCTGTCGGTGGCAGATACGGTGATTCAGATGGATTGCTATGAGGCCCGGGATGTGACAGAAAAGGCGGCGAAGCTGATTTCCGGGGAAATGATAAAAGAAGGGAAAGGAGTCGGAAAGGTGGTATCGGCTTTTGCCAGAGGAGATGCTGCTGCGGCAGACGGGAGGCTTGGCTATGGAGTCCGCCGTCAGAGGATTGAGAAAATGAGAGTACACGGCTGGGATACCCTGTCTCTGGATCGGACGGAGATCGACCTGCGATACCTGGAACAGATCGTGGATGAGACACAGACAGCCTCGCTGGGGTATCTTCTGCAGTATATTCTGGAACATCTGGCGGACGGCAGAAAAAATGCAGCTGTTCTGGCACGTGAGGCCTCCGAAAAGCTGCAGAAGGACGGCCTGATTTCCATGATCCCGAAGAATTATGGCGCAGGCGCGCCGGCTTACGTGCGTGAGCAGGAGATCCTGGCAGGCCTGGCGAGGTACAGAGGATAAAGATTCCCAGGCTATAACGCCTGCCTGTACACCGGCGTGATTCAGACAAGCTGATGTACAGGCATGATGACGGGAAAAGTTTAAACAAGCCGCCGGCGAAACAAAAGCATGATCGCCGGCGGGATCAGTGACAGGATCAGGGAAATCAGGATCATGGTATGGATTCCGAATGACTGTGCCACTGCTCCGGCGTACAGGAGCGCAATCGTGCCGGACAGGAAACTGTAAAATGCATCCACTACGCCATTGGCAGTGGTCTGGTACTTTGGCTCCACACAGCGCATGACCAGCTCCCGGGAGGATGCAATCATAAAGCTGTAGGAGACATTCATAAATAAGGAAGCGACAATGATCAAGGAGACACCGGCTGCTATGTAATTCAGAAGCATGGCAAGAGTCATGGACAAAGCCGCAATAAAAAGCCGTATCTTCGCCGGAATCACAATAAATATGCCGGCAAGCAGGAAGAAAAGAAACTGAACCATACATCCCAGAAAGGCATCCAGTCCCTGCGTGCTGACATTTCCTCCCACAGCTTCCAGGATCATGATTTTCAGATTTCCTACGGGCGCATTGGAAAGTCCGATAAAAAATACGATGGCAACAATGGTAAGGTAAGACGGATTTTTCATAATGGACATAATATCTCTGAGAGATACCGAACTTCCGGATTTCTGACGGACACCGGCATCCTTCAGAGTAAAGGTCATGAGGACTGTCGCTGCCAGAAAACCGGTAGAGATCAGCGGCATGACATAATAACCCAGCCGGTTGATCAGATTCCCGCAGATCAGTATGACAATAGCATACCCGGCGCTTCCGCAGCTTCTGGATACTCCGTAGACGCGGATGTCGGAATCGAGGGATCGGAGCATCCAGGTGTCCAGGATAGACCCGAGAGGGCCGATCATGAAACCAAACAGGCCATACAGCAGTCCGAAGGCCAGCTGATGATCGATAACATACATGGCCAGCTGCAGGACGCCGGCAGTCAGGACAGAACCTACAAATACTTTTTTGTTGGTCTGAAGCCTGTCACAGACACTTCCCCAGAAAAACTGCCCCACAAACCCGCTGACCATATAGACGGCGATCATGATGCTGACAAGGCTCTGGGAATATCCGCGGGACAGATTGAAAGATGCAATATACGCGCCAAAAGAGGCCATGATACTCCAGTACACAGCCTCGAGGACAGCAAATTTCACTGCGATTATCATTTTCATTACAGTACCTCCGCCCGGAAAATACGGGTTGTCATGCAGGATACGTTATTTGGATGACCAGCGGCCGGATGCTCCGCAGGGCAGGACCAGGCCGCTCTGAGTCACCGGAAGGCCGATCTCGGAGGACTCCGTAACGCCGTCAAACTGCCGGAGTTCCGTGGAGATCATATAGGTCAGTACTGCCGGAGCCAGCCCGGTGGTGTAAGAATTGACAAGGAAAAACAGTGGGTCATCAGAGAGCAGTCTGGTACATGCCTGGATGAAAGGATGGATGGATTCTTCGATCTTCCAGATCTCTCCTTTGGGACCTCTGCCGTAAGAGGGCGGATCCATGATGATACCGTCATAGTGATTGCCCCGGCGGATCTCCCGTTCCACAAATTTCATACAGTCATCCACCAGCCAGCGGATGGGCGCCTTTTCCAGTCCGGAGGAGACGGCGTTTTCCTTTGCCCAGCCCACCATACCTTTGGAGGCATCCACATGGGTCACGTTTGCTCCGGCGGCGGCTGCTGCCAGCGTGGCTCCTCCTGTGTAGGCAAAGAGATTCAGCACCTTGACCGGCCGTCCGGCATTTCTGATTTTCTCGGAAAACCAGTCCCAGTTCACCGCCTGCTCCGGAAAAAGCCCCGTATGTTTGAAACTGAAAGGCTTCAGATTGAATGTGAGCCCGTGGCAGGCAGAACTGTCATAGGAAATACTCCACTGCTGAGGCAGATCAAAAAATTCCCATTCCCCGCCGCCTCTGCTGCTGCGGTGATAATGCCCGTTAGGGTGCTTCCAGCCCCTGTGGCGCTTCGGTGTATTCCAGATCACCTGAGGATCCGGCCGCACCAGCAGATAATCCCCCCATCGCTCCAGCTTCTCACCCTGAGAAGTATCTATCACCTCATAATCGTTCCAGTTATTTGCCGTCCACATAAAATTCTCCTTTATTTTTATTGAAATGTACATATTTATCTATGCTGATTCAACTCAGAGGAACAGCCTTCCACAGTCAGATGTCCGACATGTCTGACCTCGAAACGGACAGCCGCGAAAACTGTCTGACCGGAAAGGACAGTTTCCGTCCTGCAGCGGCAGACCGTTTTCGTGACTGTCCGGGACGGAGGCAGCACATGCGGACATATGACTGCGGAAGGGATCCTGTGAGAGAAAAACAGTCATTCTTTCCAGCGGAACCAGTAAGTATAAAAATCCTCATATCCCAGAGAGGTATACAGTGCTTTGGCATTGGCATTTCCCTTGACCACCTGCAGATAGGACTGCTGGCATCCGCGTTTGCGCCCTTCTGTCAGGATCGCACTGCAGACAGAACGGGCATATCTGCGCCTGCGGCATCCGGGCTCCACATAAATTGCATACAGCCCCAGATATCCCCGGTCGAGAATGCCCAGACCAGATGCCACCATCCGTCCGTCCTGCTCAATGCTGGCTACGATGGTCTCCTTTGGAATCGCCTTATACATGGAGGGGACAATGCGCCGCAGGATCGGATTCACCGTGCCATTCAGCCGGAACAATCCCTGGATCCATTCGTCAGTAATGGTGTCCCGCAGGGAAACCGTCGTATCGTCGGGGTAATCGATCCAGGAAGGCAGCCCGGAATTGCGACCGTAGAATTCATATTCCTCTGCAATGCGCGGATAAGGATGAAAATTTACATTGTCCAGCTGCAGCATCATGACCTCGGTCGTGTGGCGCACCGTGTAGCCGCGGCTGGCCAGCAGTGAATCAAAAGTCGGATCCATCAGCGGGTTGATCTTGAAACTCACCGGTGTACGGAAATTGCGGTAGATGGACTCGCAATATTCGATCTTTTCATCAATTGGAATCGAGGAAGTCCCCACCTGCTCCACGCTGTTGGTGCGGTATGTATAATTATGAGAAAAACGGATCAGCCATCCGTCGTAGTATTCGATCTTGTGAGAAGGCCACGCGTTCAGCGAAAGCTCCTCGATCAATCGGATTTTCTGTTCTCTGGTCACGGTCTTGTGCCTCCAAATATACAAAATTTATAACTGTTCAGAGCCAGGAAAGATTTCATAAACCAGACGTAAAACGCTTGCATTTTTAAGCATGGTTTTGAAATTTTATTTGGCGGATACGCTACACCGACGAAATGCAAAGCATTTTGGAGGTTGGCTCTGAACAGATACCAGGATTCATTTGAAAAACAAAAATATAATGCGCGGGCATTTCCACGTGTGAATCTATGAATTGTAAACAGTATCGATTATGACAGAAGAAAAGGGGAAAGTCAAGAGTAAGGTCTTTGACAGTTATATGAAAGGTAACTGTTGTTACTGTCCGTTCCGAGGTCAGACGAGTCGGATATACCTGAGACAAACAGCTGTGAACAGTACTTGAAATCTTGTTTGGAAGTTCTTGACAGAAAAATTGCATATATGTATATTTATAATATATTAACAAACGACAGAGGCTTTCTATCAGATAATGAGAATAAAAGAATGCACCGGGAAGGGAGAAGGATATGAAAATGAAGAAAATGATATGCAGTCTGCTGCTGACTATTATGGCATCAGCTACGGCTGCGGGGAGTGCTTCGGCAGAAGTTCCGTCAGATGCAAAGAAATGGAGTAAAAATGGACATTATTATAAAGTTTTTAATAAGTCTGTGACATGGGAAAAGGCAAAAGCGTATTGTGAGAACCAGGGAGGATATCTTGCCACGATTACATCCAAAAAAGAGCACGATTATATCGTTGGACTGATCGAAAAATCAAAATCCAAGTCTTTTTTCTGGCTGGGAGCGACCGATCGTGCCGAAGAGGGAAAATGGAAATGGATCACCGGTGAAAAGTGGAATTACACAAATTGGGGGAATGGTCAGCCGGACAATTATGGGTCAAAGGAAAATGCACTCCAGATTGTAAACAGTAAATCCGGATGGTATCAATATGATATCTGGAATGATGCGGATGGCACAGTTCCTGAGAACAATCTGGGTTTTGTGTGCGAGTGGAAGTCGAAAGCAGATGCCATAAAGCTGACTCAGAAAACAGCATCTGTGGAATTCGGGAAAACCATCACTTTAAAACTTACCACTGCAAAAAAGGCAACCTGGAAAAGCAGTAATAAATCCGTTGCAATGGTTTCAAACAAAGGTGTTGTTACCGGAAAGAAACCGGGAACAGCAACCATTACCGCAACGCTGAACGGTAAAAAATACAGCTGCAAGGTTACTGTGAAAAATCCCAGTGTAAAGGCATCCTCTCTTTCGTTTAAGACTTCGGACAGCGGATTGTTTATTTCAGGATATTCCAGTGCTCTGGTGAAATTTAAATTGCCAAAAAGTGTGACAGACGTGACAGTTTCTGTGAAAAACAGCGGAGGAAAGACTGTACATCAGAAAAAATATGGTTTATGTAAGGCAAAGACAGAGTATTCGTTTTCATGGAATGGAAAGGATACCAAGGGTAAAAACGTAAAAGCGGGTACCTATAAAGTGACTGTAAAGGCAGGAACCAGGACAACCACTTCTAAAACGCTGATTGTACGCAATCAGGATTTCGCAGGTGGAACAGGGAGTAAAAAGAATCCGTTTCAGGTAAATTCACTGCAGCAGTTTTTGAAAGTCGAGAATTATAATGGTTATTATTTCAAGCAGACAGCAAACATTAATGGCAACCGGGAAACTATCTCAGGCATCTATTCTGAGGACAATCCTTTTGTAGGTACCTATGATGGACAGGGATATTCTATTTCCAATCTTACGATCCGGAACAGTGCAAAGGCAAAAATTGCATTGATAGGAGGCGTTGGTGAAAAAGGTACACTGAAGAATATGAATTTAAATCAGGTCAATGTGATAGG
>JAQXWO010000094.1 GCA_029225485.1 Lachnospiraceae bacterium | reverse complement strand
TGTATATCATACTTTTGATTATTCCTCGATAGCTCAATGGTAGAGCATTCGGCTGTTAACCGAAGGGTTGTTGGTTCGAGCCCAACTCGGGGAGTTTTCTCATTTAAGATTTTGGATGAGGAATAAATAGCCCGCAGTTTTCACTAAGGGCGCCTGAGATGAGTATAAGGCTCCTTGGTCAAGCGGTTAAGACATCGCCCTTTCACGGCGGTAACACGAGTTCGATTCTCGTAGGAGTCATTCTTAATCAGCAGGTTATCGGTTCGGTTCCGGTTATCGGCTATTTGGACCTTTAGCTCAGTTGGTTAGAGCAACCGGCTCATAACCGGTCGGTCCTGGGTTCGAGTCCCCGAAGGTCCATTTAAAATTTTATATTCATATTTTGGCCCAGTGGCTCAGTTGGTTAGAGCGTCGCCCTGTCACGGCGAAGGTCGAGAGTTCGAGTCTCTTCTGGGTCGTTTTGGATTGTATGGGGTCTTAGCTCAGCTGGGAGAGCATCTGCCTTACAAGCAGAGGGTCATAGGTTCGAGCCCTATAGGCCCCATTTCCATTATATCGCTTATGCTATTCAGCGTAACAGAGGAGTTTCGTAAGCGAGACTCTTTTTTTTCACAATATAATATGTCATGCCGGCGTGGCGGAATTGGCAGACGCAAGGGACTTAAAATCCCTCGAGGGCAACTTCGTACCGGTTCGAGTCCGGTCGCCGGCAGCTAAAAAGTCTTGATTTTTCAAGGCTTTTTATTTTTCGTGTTGCATGTTGTGCTGCATAATTCTGAGAAATAGTTAACTGTTTAGAGATATATTAAGCATTTTAGATGTTAATTCTGAACAGTTGATTTTACCACCTTTTTTAATTTTACGAATGCAGAGGATGAACGAAATGAAATATACAGTTCCGGATTATTATAATCAATTTCAATGTATAGCGGGAGAGTGCCCGGCTACCTGCTGTGCCGGCTGGCAGATTGTAATTGATGAAAAAACTCTGAACAGGTACAGAAACTGTAAAACAACATTGGGAAACAGACTGAGGAATTCCATTGACTGGAAAAGCGGTACTTTTTTACAGTATGACCGAAGGTGTGCCTTTCTCGACGAGAACAATTTGTGTGATCTGTATACGGAAGCCGGGCCGGATATGCTTTGCCGTACATGCAGAAGATATCCGCGTCATGTGGAAGAATTTGAAAACGAACGTGAAATTTCTCTTTCCCTTTCCTGTCCGGTGGCGGCCCGGCTGATTATGGGACGTTCTGAGAAAGTTATTTTTCTGTCCAAAGAGGATTTACGGGAAGAGAAGGAGGATGAAAATTTTGATTTTTTCCTGTATTCTGCATTGCAGGACAGCAGAAGTCTGATGATACAGATACTTCAGGACAGAGAAAAAGGTATTGGTTTTCGTATGGCGAAGATTCTGGGACTGGCTCATGACATCCAGAACAGGATAGATGCTCGACGCATTTTTGATATTGAGAATCTGCTGGAACGCTATGGCAGGGCTGGTGCGGACAGTAAATTGAAAAACAGGCTGCAGGGTTATGTAAATACAGAGAGAGCTGCTAAGATTAAAAAAGAAATGCGGATGCTTCTGGAGGAACTTGAGGTACTGGATCCCGAATGGACAGCACAAAGAAACGAATGGGATAAAATTTTGGATGAGGTTTCGGAGAAAACTGATTCTGAAGCTGAGAGTGGTACAGATACTTTTGCTGCTGTTGCCAGTCAAAAAGAACTGGAATGTGAGCAGCTGATGGTATATTTTATTTACACTTATTTTTGTGGAGCTGTTTATGATGGAGATGCCTTATCAAAAGTAAAAATGGCTATAGTGAGTACACTGCTGATCCAGGAATTGGAATTTGCTGAACAGTTATCTGCAGGGAGAGTGCTGACTCTGGAGGAGAGAACCAAAGTTGCCTGGAGGTATTCCCGGGAATTGGAGCATTCGGATCTCAATTTGAACCATATGGAGAAGATGATGAAAGAGAGAGAGATGGTATCTCTCGACAACCTTCTCACAGTCTGCTGCAGTTACTGTTTTTAAAAAAGACTTGAATTTTTGCTTTTTATAGAATAGAATAAAGAAAAAGATGACGGATGGTTTCTTTCGGAAAGGAAGAAGCCGGGTGTAAAAGGGAGTAGCTGGCATATCTGATATGCATCTTCTGGCGTCAGTACGATAGGAATTATGATTTTCCTGTCCGCCGGAGATTGAAATAGTGAGACTTTTACTGCAATATGATTCCATATATTGCGGTAAGAGTCTTTTTTATTTTCTGTAGTTATTGCGTCAGGCGGCATGTTGTGAGCCGAGGATGACGCAAAACGATATAACATTTTTTAAGGAGGAAATTTTATGGATTTTTTGGTGGAGGGATTGTTGATGATCACCTGGAAAGAACTGGTCATGTATGCAATCGGTGTACTGCTGATCTGGCTGGCAATCAAAAAAGATTATGAGCCGGCTCTGTTATTGCCCATGGGATTTGGAGCAATTCTTGTGAATCTACCGAATACTGGAGTGCTGAACCAGGTGCTCAGCGGGGTAGGAGAAACACAGGGAATCATCCAATGGCTTTTTGAAGTGGGAATTGAAGCATCGGAGGCAATGCCGGTCCTGCTGTTTATCGGTATTGGAGCCATGATTGATTTTGGACCGCTTTTGTCTAATCCGAAGATGTTTCTTTTTGGCGCCGGCGCGCAATTTGGTATTTTTGCAGCGATTCTTTTGGCTGTTGTCCTTGGATTTGATCTGAAAGACGCTGCATCTATCGGAATTATAGGAGCTGCGGACGGACCGACCTCGATTCTGGTATCCCAGATTCTGAAATCCAGATATGTGGGTGCTATCGCAGTGGCTGCATATTCTTACATGGCACTGGTTCCGATTATTCAGCCTCTGGCGATCAGACTGGTGACGACAAAGAAGGAACGTATGATTCGTATGAAATATAATCCTTCGGATGTCAGCAAGACAGTCCGCATTGCATTTCCGATTATTGTAACGTTTATTGTGGGATTGATCGCACCCTCTTCTGTGGCGCTGGTAGGATTTCTGATGTTTGGAAATCTGATTCGGGAATGCGGCGTTCTGGATACACTTTCCGGTGCAGCTCAGAATTACCTGTCCAATCTGATCACTCTTTTGCTGGGAATTACTATTTCATTCAGTATGCAGGCTGATTCTTTCGTAAACGTGAATACGCTGCTGATCATGCTGATCGGTCTGTTCGCTTTTATATTTGACACGATCGGAGGTGTGATGCTGGCGAAACTGATCAATCTGTTCTCAAAAGAGAAAATCAATCCGATGATCGGGGGAGCCGGGATCTCCGCATTTCCCATGTCTTCCAGAGTCGTGCAGAAAATGGCGATGGAAGAGGATCCGGGAAATATTATTCTGATGCATGCGGCAGGTGCGAATGTATCCGGTCAGATCGCATCTGTTATCGCCGGAGGTATGGTCATTAATCTGGTGACGAAATTTCTTTGACGGAGGAAAAGAGAATGGAAAATATCGTGATCGCACTTGAAATTATGTGGAAGGGGATGGCCGGTGTCTTTGCAGCCACTCTTCTGATTATGCTGGTTGTATGGATCCTTAGCAAATTCAGCTCCAGATAAAAGATCAGGGCCGTTCTGTCAGAACATTGGAATATAAAATACCCCGGAGAATTTCCTTTGCCTCCCTGCGTATTGTTTCCATCGAACATTTGGCAGTGCGGCCTTCTGCAACAAAACCGCAAAGACCGTAGCACAAAAAGGCAGTGATTTTGCGCACAGAATATTTCGGCAGAAGGGATTCTTTCACCGTTTCTGTATGTGATTCTACCGCCTTGAGCACTCTGGAATAAAAGGAAAATGAAAGATAGGAATTCTCAGCCGGATTAATATGGCGGAAAAAATCATAATTCTCACTGTAAACGGTAAGAATACAGTCCAGCAGATTGCAATAGCCGGTCACAGGATCAAGAGAAGCATTGTTTTCAGCCTGAAGCTGACGATATATTTTTTCACCCTGTTCCTGCATATCGGAAAAAACATCATCGATCAGATCAAATTTGTCATTGTAATGAGTATAAAAGGTGACACGGCTGATACCGGCACGATTGCACAGCTCTTTGATGGAGATATCTTCAAAGAGAGAATCGTTCAGAAGGTGAAGCAGCGTTTCCTTGAGAATTTTTTTTGTTCTTGTGACTCGTTTATCTTCCATAGGGCATATGCCTTTCTTATCTGAGACTATATTTCTGCACAGAAACTTAACATTTTTTAAAACATGTATAGATAATTGACAAAAAATGTGTTTTGTCATTGCAACAGAAAATCTATTTCAATATAATAAGATTTTAACATTTGTCGAAATTGAAGTCAACAGATTACTGTTTATGTCTTTTGAGATACAACTGGCTGACTCAGAGAGCCCGCATGGACAGTAATGTCAGATCGGGATTGGATTGTTTGATAAAGATTTTAGGAAGAAGGAGAACATACAGCATGGCAGATGTAGCGATTATGACAGACAGCAACAGCGGAATGACACAGGAACGGGCAAAAGAGCTCGGAGTCGAGCTGATTGCAATGCCTTTTCTGGTAAATGATCATGTATATTTTGAGGGGATCGATCTGAGCCAGGAACAGTTTTTCAGATATCTGCAGGAGGGTGCAGAAGTATCTACCTCGCAGCCGGCGCCTGGGGTTCTGGTGGATACCTGGAAAAGACTTTTGCAGACCCATGATGAAGTGGTTTATATTCCCATGTCCGGCGGACTCAGCAATTCCTGTATGACAGCCCTTGCATTGTCACAGGAATATGACGGGAAAGTTCAGGTAGTGGATAATAAAAGAATCTCGGTGCCTCAGTATCAGTCCGTGCTGGATGCGCTTCTTCTGGCAGAGCGTGGTCTGGATGCAGCCAACATTAAGAAAGAGCTGGAAAGAACGGCAGAGATATTCAGTATCTACGTAACTGTCGATACGCTTAAGTACCTGAAAAAGGGCGGACGTATCAGCGGGACAGCGGCTGTTCTGGGAACCATGCTGAATGTAAAACCGGTTCTCTGGCTGGGCGCAGATCAGCTGGAGGCGGTGTCGAAGTGCAGGGGAATGAAGGCAGCCCGCAGGACTATGCTGGAGCTGATGAAAAAGGATCTGGAAGGCCGTCTGAAGCCCTGGTATGATCAGGGCAGGATCAGGCTGATGACGGCGTACACGAATGTATCAGAAGAGCAGATCGCACAGTGGAATCAGGAAGTAAAGGACGTACTTGGTGTCAGTGAGGTAGAGACTGCACCGCTGACTCTCAGCATCAGTTGTCATCTGGGGCCGGGAGCTCTGGCGGTGGGCGCCGCCTATGCGGAATCATAAAATTACTGTTCTGCGAGGGTTTTCATAAGAAAATCCCGGCAGCATTCATTGTTGTAAATTCTGTCGGATTGTGCTAGAATACAAGACGATGATAAAAGGGGAGCTTGCTGAAGCAGGCTGAGAGTAAGCTGATTTGCTTAGACCCATAACCTGATGTGGATAATGCCAACGTAGGGAAATAATGTACGGCTTATATGGATGATACAGAGATATCAGTTCCGTGTATTTTGGCGATACTTCTACGATGGGGTATCGCCTTTTTTGTTATTTTCCTTCTTAGCTAATCGAGAAAAAGGAGAAAGAATCATGAGAGAATACGCAACGCAGATGGAAGCAGCCAGAAAAGGAATTGTCACTGAGGAATTAAAAAAGGTAGCAGAAAAAGAGCGCATGAGTGTGGAAGAACTGATGCCTCTTGTGGCAGAAGGGAAAGTAGTGATCTGTGCCAACAAGAATCACAAATGCCTGGATCCCCAGGGAGTCGGTTCCATGCTTCGCACCAAGATCAATGTCAATCTGGGAGTATCCAGGGATTGCAAGGATTATAATGTGGAGATGGAAAAAGTTATGGCAGCGGTGAATATGGGAGCAGACGCCATCATGGATCTGTCTTCTCATGGAAACACGATCCCGTTCCGCAGGAAGCTCACCTCCGAATGTCCGGCTATGATCGGTACCGTTCCGGTATACGATTCTGTGATCCATTATCAGAGAGATCTGGACACGCTGACAGCCAGAGACTTTATTGATGTGGTACGGCTTCACGCACAGGATGGAGTGGATTTTGTGACACTTCACTGTGGAATTACAAGAAAAACGATCGACCAGATCAGAAACCATAAGAGAAAAATGAATATTGTTTCCAGAGGCGGATCTCTGGTATTTGCCTGGATGTGCATGACGGGGGAAGAGAATCCGTTTTATGAGTATTTTGATGAGATTCTGGATATCTGCCGGGAGTACGATGTGACGATCTCACTGGGAGACGCCTGCCGTCCCGGATGTCTTGCAGATGCTTCTGACGTATGCCAGATCGAAGAACTGGTGCGTCTCGGAGAACTGACAAAGCGTGCCTGGGCAAAAGATGTTCAGGTCATGGTGGAGGGTCCGGGCCATATGCCTCTGGATCAGATCGCGGCCAATATGAAGATCCAGCAGACCATCTGCGGCGGAGCTCCGTTCTATGTACTTGGCCCCCTCGTGACGGACATTGCGCCTGGTTATGACCATATCACAGCTGCAATCGGAGGTGCGGTGGCAGCTACTGCCGGAGCGGCATTCCTGTGCTATGTGACTCCGGCAGAGCACCTGGCGCTTCCGAATCTGGAGGATGTAAAGCAGGGAATCATTGCTTCAAAAATCGCTGCCCATGCGGCTGATATCGCAAAGGGAGTCCGCGGTGCCCGGGAGATGGATGACCGTATGGCAGATGCACGCCGTGCCCTGGACTGGGAAGCACAGTGGGCATGTGCCATTGACCCGGAGACAGCCTGCCGCATCCGGGAAGACCGCAAGCCTGAACACGATGATACCTGTTCTATGTGCGGTAAATTCTGTGCGGTGCGCAGTATGAATAAGGCACTGGCAGGAGAGCATATCGATATTCTGTAATCCTGAATAAAAAATCTGAGATTTCCAATTGGATTTCATTTTGGAAAGCTCAGATTTTTTTTGCATATTCAATAAGAAATCATGAAATACAATGGTTTTACTTTCCTATTCTGGATAAATGTGGTAAGATTACGTAAGCAGGGATGCAATTCCCTATAGGAAATATTTAGCAGGGGTATCTTTGAAAGGAGTTAACAGATCATGAAGAGAAAATGGATGTATATGTATCTTGGAGCAGCAGCTGCAATGTTGGGAATGACCACTCCGGTCATGGCAGCTGAGACAGAGGAGATGGTGTCAGAGGCAGAAAGTGACGCAGCGGTTTTGACGGAAACGGATGTAACGCTGGAAGCAGATGGAGCAGAAATCGTGATCATCAATGAAACAGACAGGATGATTGAGTCCGGCAAAGTGATTGAGGAAGAAGTGGAAGAAGACTCCTGCACGGTGGTATTTACCGCGGAAGATGGAGAGCATACGTTTGAAAATGTGAAACCAGGTGAGTGGAAAGATCCAAGACTGACCGACGATCAGGGGTTTTTGTATGTTCAGTATACGGATGCAGAGGGAAACAGCAGAGAGGCAGCAGAAACTGCAGAACCGGCTGCACCGGAAGGTGAACTTTCCGTGTGGGCATTGACTGATGTAAATATGCGTGAAGAGGCCTCTTCTGCATCTGAGATAGTGGCAGTGGTAGGACTTGGAGATGAATGTAAAGTGCTGGCGTTTCTGCCGGGATGGTACCAGGTGGAGTACAAGGGAGAAGAAGGATATATCAATCACAGATTTCTTTCCGATGATCAGGCAGATGCCGAGGCAGCAGCGAAGCAGGAGCAGGCAGCTGCTGATGCTGCAGCAGCTGCTGCAGCGGCACAGCAGTCCACTTACAGCTACAGTTATTCAAAATCCGGATCCGGAAAGAAGAGCAATAAGAACAGCAATAAGAATAGTAACAGCGGCAAGACACAGGAAGAATGCCTGACAAACGGTCTGCTGAATTGACGAAAACACTTTTGGATGTAATTGAGAGGTGAAAAAGAGATGGAAAGAAATAAATTTCATTTGAGGAAAGGATTTTTGCTGCTGCTGTGCATGGTACTTCTGCAGGGGGGTCTTGTATTTGCGTCTCCGTCTATCCGTGCCGAGGCGGCCACAGTGAAAAAAGGGCTGGTAAAAGAAGGAAAGTACTACTATTATTATGTAAATAATAAAAAAGTCAAAAACACCTGGAAAACAGTAAAAACGAATAAATATTATTTTGGAAGCAATGGAAGAGCATATGCGGCTCCGGACTTGAAGAAGTCAGATCAGTACACGATGAATGTCGTGGTGAAAAAGATCGGAAAGTATTATTATGGTTTTGATTCCAAAGGACGTATGGTAAAGTCAGGATATTATAACAATCCTCAGAAGCTCGACAGTAATGGTGATTCCATGACCTACTATTTTGACAAGAATGGGCGTTATAACGCAGCTAAATCCAGGGCAGTGCGCAAGGCTGGCGCTTATGGTTCTGATACAAAAGCCCTTCGGAAACTCCTGGGGAAAGCTAAATCTGTGAAAAAGCTGAACAGCTGCTTCGGGGAGCCTGGAAATGATTATCAGTGGAATTACAGCAATATTTATGTGACAGTCCATATTTATCCGAATGGAACCGGTATGGTCTATGGAATATTCCCGAGATAGGTATAGGTGAAGAGGAGGAAAACGTATGAAACGGAATCATCGCAAATTGTTGACTGGCCTGATATTAGGTTTGCTTCTTTTGGTATGCTTTTCAGCTACTGTATCCGCTGCGTCAGTAAAAAGCAAGATCGTGACGAAAAACGGGAAACAGTACTATTACAATAGTGCAGGTAAGCTGGTAAAGGGAAAGTATGGCTTCAAGATCGGAAAGCAGTATTATAGGATCAGTAAGACCGGTGTGTTGACAAAGGTAAGCAAAGCGGAGGGAATGGCGGGTGAACTGCTCAATCCGTATTATGGAAAATATTCTAAAAAACAGATTCTGTGGAAAGCATTTCAATGGTCAGCCAGCCTTAAATATTTTACGAATCCGACAAAAGTGCCTGCCGGTCAGACGAAAGAAGCGTTTTATGGATTGTATGGCTTCCAGTATAAAAAGGGAGACTGCAATGTGCAGGCAGCTACCTTTTACTGGATGGCGAAGGTATTGGGCTATAATGTAAAGATGGTACAGGGATATGTACCGACAGCGAAAAATGCATCAGGAAAAATTACGGCATATGGTGCTCATGCCTGGACAACAATCAAGACAGGAGTGAAAACTTATGTGTATGATCCTAATTTTTCCGGGTACTGTACACGCAATAACATGTTGAAGAAGATGAAGTCCGGTTATGGTTTTGCGTATGGGACCAAGAATACTTACCGATATTTCAGCAGTAAGAAAAAAGAACTAAAATAAAGAATCCGTTCTAGATGGAGGAGCGCAATGTCACTCGTTTCAAATACCTTTGTTCTGTTTGTGATGGCAGCCGTGGTTCTGTATTATCTGGCGCCGCAGAAACTGCAATGGGTTGTATTATTGGTTTTCAGTTATTTGTATTATCTTTCCGGAAATGCAGAATATGTGATATTTATTCTTTTTTCTACCGTAGTTACCTATGCATTTGCAGTAATAATTGAACGGATGAGAAAAAAAGAAATGCCGGCTGCCAGAATCCGGCAGGTTCTGATACTTGGAATTTTGCTGAATCTTGGAATGCTGGGAACCGTAAAGTATACGGGATTTTTTGTGGAGAATATCAACCTTTTGTTTCAGATGGATCTGAAAGGGCTGGAAATCCTGTTCCCCCTTGGAATTTCTTTCTTTACATTCCAGTCTACCGGATATTTGTTGGATGTATACTGGAAAAAGATAGAGGCAGAACATAATATTTTCAAATATGCGTTGTTTGTTTCTTTTTTTCCACAGCTGCTGCAGGGACCGATCGGAAGGTATGAACGGCTGGGGCATCAGCTTTATGAACCACATCATTTTTCCATACATAATCTTTCCTTCGGTCTCCAGCGTATCATCTGGGGATTTGCAAAGAAGATGATCATTGCGGACTGGGCGGGAGTGTTTGCAGATGCCATCTGGGGGGATCTGGACAGGTATAATGGAATCGCGCTGTTCGGTCTCATTTTTTACGGGATCCAGTTGTATGCAGACTTTTCTGGTGCAATGGATGTGGTGATCGGAATCGGAAATCTGTTTGGAATCCAGATGGATGAAAACTTCCGCAGGCCGTACTTTGCCACTTCTATGGCGGATTTTTGGAAACGCTGGCATATTACTCTGGGAGAGTGGATGATGAATTATGTATTCTATCCGGTATCTCTGTCCCGGTGGATGATGAAGTTTTCCAAATGGTCCAAAAAGAAGTTTGGACGAAAGACAGGCCGGACAGTGCCTATTGCACTGGCAGATCTCATCGTGTTTTTCCTGGTAGGTATCTGGCATGGAGCCAGCTGGAAATATGTGATGTATGGTCTTCTGAACGGAGGAATCATTGCTTTCAGTGAACTGATGGGAGGAAATTACAGGAAATGGCGTGCAGTGCTGCATATCAAAGGAGATGAAGCCTGGTACCATGTATTTGCAGTTGTCCGCACCTTTATTCTGGTGAACCTCAGATGGTTTTTTGACCGTTCGGATACACTGAGCCAGGGATTCTATATGATCCGTCAGGCGGTGACCCATTTTGCCCCGTCACAGATTCTGGAGATCTCAGCAGGGAGTGGAGGAACTGCATTTGTCCCCTGGGCATTGTTGATCATTGCCGTGGGATGTGCGGTCATGGTCACGGTAGGAGCTTTTCAGGAAAAAGGATATCATATCCGTGAGATCCTTGCCAGGCTTCCGTTATCAGTAACTGTATGTATTTATCTGCTCTTGTTGGTTCTGATCGGTATGTTTGGATCAACAGCTGCTCCGAGAGGTTTTATTTATGCGCAATTTTAAACAAATCATCCGGGTCATCTGTGTACTGGCAGCAGCATTTACAGTATTTTTTGTGCTGGACTATGTGCTGTATCCATGTACCTTTACGAGAAACGATGTCCATGCAGTTACGACCCGGCAGTATGATGATATTTATCTGGGAACTTCCCATGGAAAAATGGATATTGACCCGGAAGTCATGGAATCAGTAAGTCAGAGAAACGGGCATAACTTATGCGTGGGAGGAGAATACAGTGAGGATGCGTACTATCTTGCCAGACTGATTCTGGAAAAAGGGTTCAAGCCATCACGTATTATTTATGAGGTATCACCTGGTTACTATACTTCAGAAAAAGAAGAAGGAAATAATTATCTGCTGTTTTATCATGAGTTTCCGATGTCTCTTTCAAAGCTGTCTTATTTCTGGAATTCAGTCAGAAGCTGTAATTTTCGCACGATGTTTTTCCCCTGGTATGAGTACCCTCTCAGCTATGAGCTGGAGAATCTGGGAAGCACCATCCGTAAAAAATGGACCAGAGATTACGGGGTCGGGGATCTGAAATCGGATACTCAGGAGTACCATGAAAGTGGATTTGTGGAACGGTATCCGGTGGATACGGACAGTCTGGAGATGGCGGAGCTTTCTGAGTTTCATACAGAAGCTGTGTCAGAGAGAAATATGTCTTATCTGACCAGGCTGATTCAGCTGTGCAAGGACAACGGAATTGAATTTATCGCCCTTGTCACTCCGATGCCGGAAGAGACACTGGCAGAATATGGCGAGTCCTTTGCAGAGGCATATCAGTATTTTGGAGAGTATTTTGCAGCGCAGGATGTAAGATATATTAATTTCAACAGTGATCAGCTGTATCCCGCATTCAGCCATGAACTGACGGCTTATACGGATTATGACGGACATCTGAACGGAGAGGCTGCCAGGGAGTTTTCTGTGATTCTGGCCCAGGTACTGGACAATACGTATGAAATTCCATTGTCAGAACCGGCAGAGACGGAAAGAGTCCCCGCAGGCTGACGAAGAGAAAATCCGGTCATCTGACCGGAATAATATGGAGGATGAAAGCAAATGAAATCAATCTTGGAGTATCTGGAGCATTCGGCAGAAATGTATCCGGAGAAAACAGCATTTGCTGATGAAAAGGAGGCATGTTCTTTTTCACAGCTGGAAAGAAGTGCCCGGGCAGCAGGTACAAGGCTGGCGTCGCGGCAGATCATCCGAAGACCGGTGGCTGTTCTGATGGAAAAAAGCGTAAAGACCATTGAAATTATGATGGGAATCGTGTATGCGGGCGGCTTTTATGTGATTCTGGATGCTTCTCATCCGGTGTTCCGTCTGCAGCAGATACTGGACACACTGCAGGCAGAGGTGCTGATTACATCGCCGGAAAATCTGGAGATTGCCCGGCAGCTTGCTTTTCGGGGAGATCTTGTGGTGTCGGAAGAACTTTTTGGTGAAAAAGAAGATGAGACCATTCTGGTACAGATCAGGGGGCAGCAGTGCGATATTGATCCGCTCTATGTTCTGTTTACATCAGGTTCTACCGGTGTTCCGAAGGGGGTGGTGGTCAGCCATCGGTCAGTCATTGACTTTATGGAATGTTTTACGGATACCTTTGGAATCAACGATCAGGATGTGCTTGGAAATCAGGCTCCCTGGGATTTTGATGTGTCTGTAAAAGATATCTATGCAGGATTAAAGACCGGCGCTACGGTTCAGATTATTCCCAGGAGTCTGTTTTCTTTCCCGATGATGCTTCTGGATTTTCTGGAAGAGCGAAAAGCAACCAGCCTGACCTGGGCGGTTTCGGCACTTTGTATTGTATCCACTCTGAATGGATTTTCTTATAAAGTACCTTCCGGAATAAAGCGGGTGATGTTTTCGGGTGAGTCCATGCCGATCCGTCATCTGAATTATTGGAGAAGCTATCTGCCGAATACGATGTTTGTGAATCTCTATGGTCCTACTGAAATTACATGTAACTGCACATATTATATTCTGAATCGGGCATTTGCACCTGGGGATATACTTCCTATCGGTAAGGCATTTCCGAATGAAAAGGTATTTCTGCTGGATGAGACGGATCATGAGGTGACAGTTCCGGGAGAAAAAGGTGAGATATGTGTCTCTGGAACAGCGTTGGCACTGGGGTATTACAATAATCCGGAGCAGACAAAAAAAGTATTTGTACAGAATCCTTTGAATCCTTGGTATCTGGAACAGATGTACCGTACCGGAGATCTGGGTGTGTACAATGAAGACGGAGAACTTTGTTTTGCTTCAAGAAAGGACTCTCAGATCAAGCATATGGGACATCGGATCGAGCTTGGAGAAGTCGAGTGTGCTCTTGAAAAAGTGGAAGGGATCGTGCGCTGTTGCTGTTTCTTTGACCAGAAGAAAAACAAGATTGTGTGCTGTTATCAGGGCAGAACCGATAAAAAACAGATCAGTACAGAACTTGCACAGTTTCTGCCGGGATATATGATTCCCAATATTTTCCGTCAGATGGATACGATGCCGATTACGAAAAATGGAAAGATTGACAAGAAGCTGCTGCAGTCCTTATATGAGAACAGAAAATAATAGGTTCAGAAGTCCGGTGTGCGGTCATCTGTACGCCGTACAGAAATAAAAAGAAAGGAGAATACTATCATGGAAGAATTAATGGAGATTTTGGAGGAGATCCGTCCGGATGTGGATTTTGAGCAGGAAGAGACACTGGTAGATGATAAAATTCTGAGTTCCTTCGATATTCTGTCGATTATCAGCGAGATCAGTGATGCATTTGATATTACCCTGACTCCTGCAGAAATCATTCCCGCGAATTTTAATTCCGCAGAGGCTCTGTGGAATATGATCAGCCAGCTTAAGGCATAGTAAGCAGAAAGGAGAGAAAGCTATGAAACAGAACAGAAAAAGACTGATCCTTCCGATCCTGTTTTTCATGTGTGTATTGTGGCTGGTGTCTGTACCGGTCAGTGCTGCCCATAAGTATAAGAATCAGTGGGTGACTTCTTCCAGCGGCAATTATTACTATTATAATGAAGACGGGAAAAAGGTTACCGGAATACAGAAAATCGGAAAGAAGAGTTATTATTTTGATAAAAAAGGAATTCAGAGAACCGGTTGGATCGAGTATAAAGATTCATATTATTTTTTCAAGCTTGGAAACGGCACAAAGGGATATCGGATCGAGAATAAGACGGTAAACGGAATCCAGCTGAAGAGCAACGGGAAAGCTAAGCTTAATTCTGCCAGCAGAAGAAAAGCGAAACTGATGTTGCAGGCAAACAAGCTGATCCTTCAGATCACAAACAAAAAAATGACCAGACAGCAGAAGCTGAAAGCAGCTTTTGAATATACGAAAAATCATCTGAAAGCCCGCAACCGCGGAGGCTTTCAGAAAGGCGGTGCGTGGGATGTATTTTATGCAGAGATACCTTTCCAGACCGGCTATGCAGACTGTTATTCCTACGGAGCCTATTTTGCATATCTGGCAAATGCTCTTGGTTACAAAGCTTCTGTTGTATCTTCCGGCGGTCATGGCTGGGCAGAGGTAGAAGGCAAAGTGTATGATGCCAACTGGGCAAAATACAGCAAGGTGGATACTTATTTCGGCATGTCGTATAATTTAAGCGGTGTCGGAGGACGGCCCAGATATAAACAGAATCGTGCATACGTGAAAGCTATATAAAGACAAAACGTCCGGTGCCGCGGCATCGGGCGTTTTTGTACTTGCATTTTAGAGGGTGAGTTGCTATAATTTGACGGGTGTTATAGATTAGGAAATTTGCAGGATGGTCTGTGCCGGTCACAGGCGACAGAAGGAATTCGTAAATATATGAATATTGTAAAAGCAAGAAAACTTGTGCATGAGTTTGTGAAGCTGGACGAAGACGGTAAAGTGGAGTCCAGGATGAAGGCAGTGGACGATGTGGACCTCGATGTGGAAGCAGGGGATTTTATCGCGATTCTGGGACATAATGGTTCCGGGAAATCGACCCTTGCCAAGCATATCAATGCGATTCTGCTTCCGACAGAGGGGACACTGTACGTAGATGGAAAAGATACTCAGGATGAATCAAAGCTCTGGGAGATCCGTCAGACGGCCGGTATGGTCTTCCAGAACCCGGATAATCAGATCATTGGCACGATCGTGGATGAGGATGTAGGATTTGGTCCTGAAAATATGGGAGTTCCTCAGCAGGAGATCTGGCAGCGGGTAGAGGAGAGCCTGAAGGCAGTGGGCATGTGGGAGTACCGCTCCCATTCCCCCAACAAGCTTTCCGGCGGCCAGAAACAGAGGGTGGCCATTGCCGGAGTCGTGGCGATGCGTCCCAAATGCATTGTTCTGGATGAGCCTACGGCGATGCTGGATCCCAACGGACGAAAAGAAGTCATCCGGACTGTCCGGGAGCTGAATCAGAAAGAGCATGTGACAGTCATTCTGATCACTCATTACATGGAAGAAGTGATCCAGGCTGACAAGGTGATCGTCATGGAGCAGGGAAAAGTAGTGATGCAGGGGACTCCGAGAGAGATATTTTCTCATGTGGAGCAGCTGAAACAGTACCGTCTGGATGTTCCTCAGGCCACATTGACAGCATATGAGCTTCAGAAAAAAGGGATTCCTTTGCCGGACGGGATCCTCACGATTCAGGAGCTGGTGGAGGCGCTGGAGAAGATCCGCCATTGTGGTTCAGCGGGCAGCCGTCCGGGGATGAGTGACGCAGGAAAGAGAGCGCAGTAGGTATGGCGATTAAAATAGAGCATCTGAATTATATTTACAGCGAAGGAAACGCATTTGAGCGTCAGGCACTGAAGGATATCTGCCTGGATATTCTGGACGGACAGTTCATCGGTGTGATCGGGCATACCGGCTCCGGAAAATCGACGCTGATCCAGCATCTGAACGGACTGGTAAAAGCTACCTCCGGTACCGTGTACTATAATGGAGAAAATATTTATGCGGAAGGTTATCCGATGAAGAGCCTGCGCAGCAAGGTAGGACTGGTATTCCAGTATCCGGAATATCAGCTTTTTGAGACAGACGTATTTACCGATGTCTGTTTTGGCCCGAAGAATCTGGGACTTCCGAAAGAGGAAGTGGAGGCGAGGGCTTACGAGGCGCTGCGCCTTGTAGGACTGAAAGAAAAATATTATAAAATGTCACCTTTTGAGCTGTCCGGAGGACAGAAACGGAGGGCGGCGATCGCGGGCATTCTGGCCATGAAGCCGGAGGTGCTGGTCCTGGATGAGCCTACTGCCGGACTCGACCCTAAAGGCCGGGACGATATTCTTGATCAGGTAGCGGCCCTTCATGAAGAAAAGAAGATAACGGTGATCCTGGTTTCTCACAGTATGGAGGATGTGGCCAGATATGTAGAGCGCATCATTGTGATGAACCGGGGAAAGGTCATGTACGATGATACGCCCAGACGCGTATTCAGCCATTACAAGGAGCTGGAGAGCGTGGGTCTGGCTGCGCCTCAGGTCACCTATCTGATGCAGGAGCTGCACAGAAAAGGATGGCCGGTGGAGACAGATGTGACTACGGTGGAAGAAGCGGCGGAAGAGATCTTTCAGTTCTGCGGCTGCATGTCAGAGCCGGTTTAAGGCAGCTTCTGCATCATACTGACGATATGTGAAGCGTTTTGGAGACCGGATCTGAGTGATTCAGATTCAGACGGGAAATACATCCGACTTTTGAGGAGAGACATTCATGTTACGGGAGATTACATTAGGCCAATATTATCCGGCGGATTCCGTCATTCATAAACTGGACCCGAGAGTAAAGCTCGCAGGCACGATGATCTATCTGATCACACTGTTTGCTTTTCGTTCTGTGGCATCCTATGTGGTGGCTACTGTTTTTCTGGGCGCGCTGATCTATATTTCAAAGGTACCGCCCAAATTTATGTTCCGGGGACTGAAATCCATCATTATGCTGCTTTTGTTCACAGCAGTTTTTAACCTTTTTCTGATACCGGGAAATGTGGTATTTCAGATATGGAAGCTTAAGATTACGGATAAGGGGATCGAGACAGCCGCATTCATGGCAGTCCGCCTGGTTTATCTGATCGTGGGCTCCTCGCTGATGACTTTGACCACCACGCCCAATGATCTGACGGATGGTCTGGAAAAAGCCTTGTCCCCGCTGAAAGTGATTCATGTGCCGGTGCATGAGATATCGATGATGATGTCCATCGCGCTTCGGTTCATTCCTATATTAATGGAAGAAACAGACAAGATCATGAGGGCACAGATCGCCCGGGGAGCCGATTTTGAATCCGGCAATCTGATTCAGAAAGCAAAGAATATGATCCCTCTGCTGGTGCCGCTGTTTATCTCGGCGTTTCGCAGGGCAGATGATCTGGCGATGGCGATGGAGGCCCGTGGATATCACGGCGGAGAAGGCAGGACGAAGATGAAGCCTCTGATCTATAAAAAAAGAGACAAAATCGCTTATCTGATCCTGGCCGGATATTTTGCAGTGATGTTTCTGACGAATCAGATTTCATTTTTATGATAACAGGGAAATAATCGGTGCCGGTACTGCCGGTCCGGATTTTATGGCCGGGATACCGGCCATGTAATAAATTTTAATGGATTTACTGGAAAGGATGGAAAAATATATGCAGGGAAGAACGCATACTTGCGGTGAGCTGAGAATCAGCGATGTCGGGAAAAAGGTGAGAATTGCCGGATGGTACGACAATCTCAGAAAGGTGAGCAAGAATCTTGGATTTCTGGTGCTGAGAGATTATTATGGAGTGACCCAGGTAGTCATCGAGACAGAAGAGATGATGAATATCATCGATGAGATCAATTATGAATCTACAATTGCCATCTGTGGAGAGGTGCGGGAGCGTTCCAGCAAGAACCAGGCGCTGCCGACCGGCGAGATCGAGGTGGTTCCGGAGAGTATTGAAGTGTTGGGCAAATGCCGTTACAATGAACTGCCCTTCCAGATCAATCACTCCAAGGATGCGGACGAAAATATTCGTCTGAAATACCGGTATCTGGATCTGAGAAATCCGGCAGTCAAAGAGAAGATCACATTGAGAAGCAAGATCGTGGCGGATCTGCGTGCCAGCATGATCGCTCATGATTTCATGGAGATCACGACACCGATCCTGACCTGCTCATCTCCGGAGGGAGCAAGGGATTATCTGGTACCTTCCAGAAATCATCCGGGCAAGTTTTATGCGCTGCCCCAGGCTCCGCAGCAGTTCAAACAGCTGCTGATGGCATCCGGTTTTGACCGTTATTTCCAGATTGCCCCCTGTTTCCGTGATGAGGATGCCCGTGCAGACCGTTCACCGGGAGAGTTTTACCAGCTGGATATGGAAATGGCGTTCGCGGATCAGGAGGACGTATTTGCAGTTCTGGAGGATGTACTTCCGCCGATCTTCGCAAAGTACGGTATTTACAAGACTGCATCCACAGCACCTTTCCAGAGGATCTCTTATCTGGATGCCATGGAAAAATACGGTTCCGACAAGCCGGATCTCCGTATTGACCTGACGGTTTCAGACGCAACAGACTGTATGGCAGACTGCGGATTCGGACCCTTTGAGGGACAGACTGTGAAAGCAATCGTGGTATCCGGCTTTGACGGAACACGTAAAGTGATCGATAAGCTCTGTGCAGAGGCAGAAGTACAGAGCGGAAGCAAAGTTTACTGGTTCAAAATGGACAAGGACGGTGCATTTGTAGGCGGTATCTCCAAGTTCCTGCAGGAGAAGAAGGAAGAAGTGGTATCTGCCCTTGGACTGAAGCCGGGCGATTTTGTAGGCGTTGTGGCAGGTAAGAAGCTGGCAGCTCAGAAGGCAGCAGGCGTACTCCGCAAGATCCTGGGCGCCGCAGCTCCGGGACATATGAAGAAAGAATGTTATGAATTCTGCTGGATCGTGGACTTCCCGATGTATGAGATCGGTGAAGAATCGGGAGAGCTGGAATTCTGTCATAACCCGTTCTCTATGCCGCAGGGTGGTATGAAGGCGCTGGAGGAGCAGGATCCGCTGGAGATCCTGGCATACCAGTATGACCTTGTCTGCAACGGCGTGGAGCTGTCTTCCGGTGCAGTCCGGAATCACGATCCGGAGATCATGGTGAAGGCATTCCAGCTGGTAGGACTGGGCGAGGAGGATGTCAAGGCCAAATTCCCGGCCATGTACAATGCATTCTGCTATGGAGCACCGCCACACGCAGGCATCGCTCCGGGTGTAGACCGTATGGTTATGCTGATCGCAGGAGAAGAAAGCATCCGTGAGATCATTCCGTTCCCGATGAACAAGAATGCTCAGGATGTGATGATGGGAGCTCCGGCCACTGTGGATCAGAAGCAGCTGGATGATGTGCATATCAAGATCGTTCCGGTGGAAAAGAAGGACGAAAAATAAATCAGAACAGAACGGTGAAAAATGGGAAAACGAGTGAAACTGACCGTGGCGTATGACGGTACCAACTACTGCGGCTGGCAGGTGCAGCCAAACGGGATCACGATCGAGAGCGAGCTGAACCGCTGTCTGTCGGATCTTCTGAAAGAAGACATCCATGTCATCGGTGCCAGCCGCACCGATGCAGGAGTCCATGCCAGAGGAAATGTGGCCGTATTTGATACGGAGGCCCGGATGCCGGCCGAAAAGTTTTCCTATGCACTGAATACGAGGCTTCCGGCAGATATCCGCATCCAGGATTCCTGTGAAGTACCGCAGGACTTTCATCCACGGTTCTGCCGGACAGTCAAGACATATGAATACCGCATCTACAACCGGCATTTTCCGGATCCCTGCCAGCGCCTTTATTCGCTGTTTTATTACTGGGATCTGGATGTGGAGAAGATGAGACAGGCTGCTGTGCATCTGGTGGGAGAGCATGATTTTACCAGCTTCTGCACCGCTAAGGCAGAGGTCACCAACCGTGTGCGTACGATTTACAGCCTGGATGTAGAACAGGCAGGCGATCTGATTACGCTTCGTGTGAGGGGAAACGGCTTCCTCTACAATATGGTGCGGATCATTGCGGGGACACTGCTTCGGGTGGGAAGCGGCATGCTGCAGCCGGAGGAGCTCCCTGAGATCCTGGCGGCCAGAGACCGGCACAGGGCCGGGGAGACAGCCAGACCGGAGGGACTTACTTTAGTAAAAATCGAGTATCCGGACGCAAATTTTTCTTGACACAGCCGGATGAGTGTAATATAATAAATCGGTATGACGAAGTATGTAAATGCTCGAACCAAAGCCCCGGTAGAGCATTTTCCATAAAGATTTTCTGAAAAGAAAATGATGGGAGGACGGAAATAAGCCTCTGTTTGCCCGGTATGTAGAATGGTAACTGAAAACAGAATGGTTATCTGGAATGAATCAAGGAGGAAAACCAATGAAGACTTTTATGGCCAGCCCGGCAACGATTGAAAGAAAATGGTACGTTGTGGATGCTACTGATATGACACTTGGCCGTTTGGCATCAGGTGTAGCATCTGTTTTGAGAGGAAAGAACAAACCGACGTTCACACCTCATATTGATACAGGCGATTATGTAATCGTAGTTAACGCAGACAAGATTCAGGTTACAGGCAAGAAGCTTGACCAGAAGATCTACTACAGCCACTCAGATTATGTGGGCGGTATGAAAGAGACTACACTGCGTGAGATGTCAGCAAAGAAGCCGGAAAAGGTTATCGAGATGGCAGTGAAGGGTATGCTTCCGAAGGGACCTCTTGGAAGAGAGATGTACAAGAAGCTTTACGTATACGCAGGCCCGGATCACAAACAGCAGGCTCAGAAGCCGGAAGTGCTGACATTCTAAGAGGGAGGTAAAGAACATTGGCTACAGAGAGATATTACGGAACAGGCAGAAGAAAAAAATCAATTGCCAGAGTATATTTAATGCCGGGAACCGGTAAAGTAACAATCAATAAGAGAGATATCGATGAGTACTTCGGACTGGAGACTCTGAAGGTTATCGTTCGTCAGCCGCTGGTAGCTACCGAGACAGCAGACAAGTTCGATGTACTTGTAAATGTATGCGGCGGTGGTACAACAGGTCAGGCAGGAGCGATCCGCCATGGTATTTCCAGAGCACTGCTTCAGGCAGATAATGATTACAGACCGGTGCTCAAGAAAGCAGGATTCCTTACACGTGATCCGAGAATGAAAGAGCGTAAGAAGTACGGTCTCAAAGCAGCTCGTCGCGCTCCGCAGTTCAGCAAACGATAATTCGAGAACAAATTACAGAGACACAGAAATCCCGGAAGCAAAACTGCTTCCGGGGCAAAACTCTCTTTGATATCTTTAAAATAGACCCTAAAAAACTTCGTTGTCTCTCGTTGTCGCTTCGCTCCAAATTATCGCTTGCTGAACTGCGGTGCGCGACGTGCAGCCTTGAGACCGTATTTCTTACGCACTATCATTCTCGGATAACGTGTAAGGACTCCTGCTTTCTTGAGGACCGGA
>JAQXWO010000093.1 GCA_029225485.1 Lachnospiraceae bacterium | reverse complement strand
TCGATGCTTCCGAAGATCTGGTCGATCAGGGTGTTGGTGCTTCCTTTATCCACTTTCTGGCTTAATTCCCAGTGATAATCCAGCAACTTCGCAAATTCATCTACATTTCCTCGTTCCAGTTCAAAGCGCATCAGAGCAGCTACTTTCTGGATCTCATTCAGGGCGAACAGGCTGTCCGGTTCATTACCCACGTAACGTCCGATCACATCACGAAGGAGGTTTCTGGCAAGCCTTCTCTGTCCTGTGTAAATCAGAGCAAAGCGGTCATCAAGTTCTGCTCTTGTTTCTTCGCTCAGCTCAATATGGCTTACTTTGATCTTCTGCTCCACGCCGGGTCTGGATGTGATGTATTTCAGCCCCGGTGTGACTCCGCCTACCTGATCCTGCCAGCCGCCTCCTGTAGACATGATCTGTTCCATGGCCAGTACATGGCTGTACAGGTCATCTTCTGTACAGTCAATACCCATGAATTCAAAAACTGCTTTTACGCAGGCTGCGGACAGGATACTGCTGGTACCAAGGCCGGAACCTTTGGGTACGTTGGTCACCTCACTGTGCATCACAAAGCCGCCGCCAAGGCGGGTTAAGATTTCATCCAAGTTATGACCTTCCTTCGGGATGATGCCGCAGGCCAACAGGCACGCTTTCTGAAGGGCAAAAGGATCAAAGGGATCTCCTGTCTCCTGCAGCGGCTCTATGGTATCAAATTCCCCATGGACGTCCATGTCCCTGCTGTCAAATACGATCTTGTGTTCCGGTATTTTTTCAAGGGTCACTTCCACCGGATTCTCCCCGTTCAGACGGATGGCCACATTCAATACGGTGCCGCCATGCTCATTGCAGTACGGCGGGGTATCGCTCCAGCCGCCGCCCCAGTTCACACGGAGAGGAAGCTTCACGGTATGCCGGTCGGTTACGATCCTTGCGTTCTCATTGTATTTCAGGTTTTTGATGGTTGCCTCCAGGATTACCGACTGGATGGTCCGGAAGCACTCCTGAATCTCCTCCTCGGAACCTATCACATTTCCCAGATAATAATGCAGGCGCATCCGGTCACTGAAATCAGAAGTCTTCAGGCGCTTCTCCAGCCATTCCTTCTGGATCCGGGTCAGGCTGGGAAGCGGGGCCATCTGCTTTGCAGGAGTCTGGGAACGTATCGCCTTGGTGATCTCATCCATCTGCACCAGCTCTCTCATACGCTTATCCCATGCAATGATGGCATCCGGATCGGCTGCATTAAAACCGGAGCAGAGAGACTTCCGGGAAGAATCTCTCCAGGTATTGAGTTTTTCCTCACACAGCTGATCGTTCTGTGTATCAGCCTGTGCCCGGCTGCCCGCTGCCAGATCATACAGATCCAGGGCTGCGGCAACGGCCTCTTTGATAGTATCTTTTTCCGGATACAGGTCTGCAGTCCAAAGGGTGTGGGGACCATTCTCCCAGAGATTCATTCCCAGCTTTGCACTGATCTCATCCAGATTTCTCCCGAAGAGACTGTTCTCCTTCGGATTATCATTGATGCCGTAAATTCTGACTACGAATTTACCATTTCTCTGCTTCAGGCCATGAAGGACCACATCATCCGGGATGGTCTCGCCATGGATATCGATATAGGAAAGGAGCACATTGCTGCCTACTTTCGCTTTGCTGTGTACAAAGGCAACCTCCAGATAGCAGTTTTCCCCAATGGATGCACGGCTGCTGAGGACACTATTATAGCCGGCACAGTCTCCCTGTTTCATACTGCTTCCCACCTGGCGGCTCCAGCCAAGGTCATGGTATTCCTCTACGCCGCCGCTCATCAGATTCAGAATTTCCCTTGTGGTTCCAAAATGGATGAACTTTGCCGGAGCAAGGCGGAGGAGTTTTAACCGGTACGGACAGAGTGCTTCCCATACTTTGGCACGTGCCTCCAGCAGTTCCTCACACATCTCTCCTTCCGGCTTTTCTTTATAAAACTGTTCCAATGTGGAATCGGCTGCCAGTGGATACAGGAAATCGCCATATAAGGACAAACGGACGGTTTCGTTGACATACCGGTCATAATCCTCATCAGCGGCAACCAGACCATACAGAGAATCCAGCATAGCACTGGAGAAAATAACGGCTCCCGTATCGATATCCACACAGTCACTTTCATTAACGGCACCATAATCTCTGAGGGTTTCCACGGTCTGCTTATGCAGGAATCTCTTCACGTTGCCGTCTTCCCCGTTCAGGAATACACCGTGATTCTTCCCGGTCTCCACATGTTCCTTGAAAGAAATAGCCGCTGCTCCCCTGCCGTTGTAATC
>JAQXWO010000092.1 GCA_029225485.1 Lachnospiraceae bacterium | reverse complement strand
GCCAATGGTAATCGCGGCTTCCGTGTCATGCACCACAGGATTGTCCAGACCTGCTTTTTCCCGCTCCTGATTAGCTACCACCAGAAACACAGACCCCACACGTACCCGCAGATACCTGGCCACAACAAACAGTGCCGCTGATTCCATCTCGGAAGCGAGACATCCAAGACGCTTCCAGGCGTTCCACTTATTCTGCAATTCATAGCTGACCGGCATAATCTCCGGATTATGCTGTCCATAAAAGGAGTCCTTACACTGCACAACGCCGGCATGACTTGGGTAACCCAGCTCCCTGGCCGCCGCCATCAGAGCATTGACCACCTCAATATCTGCCACCGCCGGAAATTCAATCGGCGCATATTCACGGCTGGTACCTTCCATTCGAATGGCACCGGTAGCAATCACAGCATCTCCGCTCTTCACATCCAGATCCAGTCCTCCGCAGGTACCCACCCGGATAAAAGTATCTGCTCCCGCTTTCACCAGCTCTTCCATCGCTATGGAGGCAGACGGCCCGCCAATGCCGGTAGATGTGACGCTTACCTTCGTTCCATCCAGATACCCTGTATAAGTTACAAATTCTCTGCTGTCCGCCACCAGACGGGCATCCTCAAAATGCTTTGCGATTTTTGCACATCTCTTCGGATCTCCCGGCAGGATCACATACCTTCCCACCTCACCATTTCGTACTCCGATATGATACTGTAAGCCTTCTTCTGCATACTTCATATATACCTCCCGAACCGTATTTCTGCGGTTTCTTGTCATACATAGTTTACCTGCTGCTCACTTCACCAAAACCAATCAGGTCAGGCGGCATTTCCATACTGTACATTATAATCTGAAAATTCATCTTTGTACATCATAAAAAACAATTTGTGTTTGGCGAGTTCTCTATGCGACGCTCCGGGCGGGCCAGGGAGCCTGAAGCGAGCCGATGGAATTACTTGCCTGCCAAAACCCCGTTTCCCGGCGTCATCCACAGAATCAGACAAACACCTGTTTTCAGATTCGCGCCAGTACCACACTGGCCGCAATCCCCGCAGCGGTTGCAAGCAATGCACCGGCCAGGGTATGGCGTGTCTTCCGGATTCCGGCGGTCATGAAGTACACACTCATGGTATAAAAAATGGTCTCCGTACAGCACATCATCAGAGATGCGGTCATCCCGATCCTGGAATCTGTACCGTACTCTTTGTAGAGATCGAGAAGCAGTCCGGTGGCCGCGCTGGAGGAAAACATGCGCAGCACCGTGAGAGGGATCAGCTCCGGAGGAAATAGGCTGCTCATGCCTCCGGCGGCGCCGGCAAGCATCTGACTGATAAATTCCAGAAACCCGGAAGCCCGGAGCACTCCCGTGGCAGTCATCAGGCCGATCAGGGTAGGGACGATCCCGGCGACCGTTTTCATTCCGTCCCGGGCGCCGGTCACAAAACTGTCATAGACCGGTACTTTCATCAGGATACCGTATCCCACAATGTAGAGAATCAAAAACGGGATCATATACCTGGAAATATAAAGCATGAACTGCATAGGATGCACTTCCTGATTTTCTTATACTGCCAGTTTATGAACTCCCGTTTCTTTCAAGAACTCAATTTTCTCTGCTATTCAACATTTGCGCAGATCTTCTGCACCCACGCAGCGACTTCCCCCGGATAATCGGCCCGTCCATGGGGCTCATCCCATACGATCTCATAATCCACATCTGTCCTGCCGGTATTCATCAGCTTCAGGGCGAGTGTCAGCGTGATCATGAGGGAGGTATCTGCATCCCGGGAACCGACGCGTATGCGGTAATGGGGCGCCAGATCTGCCTTCTCCTCAGTTCCGATATAATTCATTGGATTGATCAGATATCTTCTCTGTGCCAGTTCTTTATCGTCGGATATCTTCTGATAGTCCTCCAGATACTGTGATGTTTCCCGGGGGAATTCGGACTGCAGCTGCTCCATCAGCGGTGCGATCAGGGGATTAAAATGCATCTTGTCACAGTCCGGTGTGCCTAATTCCTGATTTTCTGCCTGGATCAGGTTCAGATCATCGAAGGAAGGGCACAGTTTCAGACGTCTGTGGTAGGTCTCCTGCATCTGGTCCAGTCCGGCGATCCGGGCTTTTGTCCCATCCCAGGACAGCCATCCGCTCTTGTCGATTCCAGAAACCGATACCAGACTTTCAGACGGAAAATCAAAATTCATCGCCTCATAGCAGCCTCTGATATAATCTCCTGCTTCTGTAGCCGGGATCTTCGGTCCGCTCAGTTCTTCCCCGCGCTCCAGTTTCTTTAAATATTTAGCTGCGGATTCCTCCAGTTTTTCCATCAGACAGGTATATCCGCTGCCTTCATGTTCCTTTCCGATCTGAACCGGCTCTCCGGATACGGGATGGCGCAGGCCAAGCCCGTTAAAATACTCCACATAAGCATCTGCCAGACGGTCGGAAAGCGCTGCTGCAAAGGGAGTCAGATCTCCTTCCCCAAAGCCTACAAAGGGCATTCCGGTGTAATGAGTCTTCCCGCGGAACATCCATTCATAAGCCAGATCTGCATGATCCAGGTCAATGATCGGACAGTAGCACTGGGCTCCGAAAATATCGTCGGTCTCTTCCATAAAAGCGCCTGCTCTTTGCAGTTCTTTCTCATAATTTTCACTGTTTCCGGTGCTTCCAAGGAGGGTGCTCATGGCGCCGCCTGCGCTGATTCCCACTGAGATGATCTTTTTCATATCACCCGGCAGCACGCCGGCATAATGCTTCAGGAACCGGATCCCTGCCTTCAGATCCACCAGAGACAGCGGCGATTTCCCGCATCCTTTTCCCCGGGCATCTCTGGAGCTTCTGCCCCGGCATCCGCAGGAGACATAGACGAAGCCTGCCTGCAGAAAGTCCTTTGCCCCGCTTCGCCCGTCCTCCAGATCAAAGGGTTCTGCTTCCATATATCCGGCCAGGCCGTTTTCAAAGATGACCGGCACCGTCGAAGCCGTAAATCCATTCTCATGTACCTTTTCCGTCAGCTTTCCCTCCCCGGTCAGAAACACTGCGGGAACGTAAATGTTCATGCACTGCTGCTCCGGCACCTCCGGACAGAGGCAGTAGGGCACTCTCTCCATGAAATAACAGTCCTGCTCTTTCAGGTAAACCCAGTCTTTCAGCATTCTCTTTTCCTCCTGTCACGCTGCCTGCTCTTCTTTTCTCTTGTTTGCCGCGACCGCTCTGCGCTTGATCTGGAAAGCATCAAACCACATCACAAGAAATTTGTGATTACATAGGCAACGCCCTGAGCTCTGCCCTGGCGCTTCTGCGTGAAATACCGGGACAGCTTGTGGAAACAGTTCCCTCCGACGAAGGACGGCAGCGCCAGGCTGCTCTTCTGGCATTCTCCGCTTTCCCGGAGCTGAAACATGTATTGAAAGATCGATTTGAAGGAGCCCGGTTCATGGAAGTGGATCCTGCTCACTGGCTGCCGGATCTGCCTGACAGATAAATATATCCTCCTGTGCATAGCCAACCTCCAAAATGCCGGCTCTGTACAGTTATCAGATAAAAAAGATAACGCAATCAATGTCCCCTTTGATTCCGTTACCCTTTCTACTAAAACAAACCAGCAATCCTGCTGCAATATCATACTCAATCTTCTTTACCTGATTCCATTACTTTTTTCAGGTCTTCGATAAAACTTTTCTTTTCTTCTTCGTCTGCATGCTTCAGAACATTCGATACCATACTGAGTGCAAGCTTTTTCCCGTCAAACTCTCCCAGCTCTCTGGCAATGCATTCTTCTCTGCTCATGGCCGGTCTGTATGCCCTTGCTGTCACGGTCCTGGTCTTTGCATACTCGGCCAGATAAATATATCCTGCATCATGTAACTTTTTTAAAACAATATTCAAGGTGTTTCTGTTCAGGGAAGGGTCTGCCTCCACAATACCGGATACGGCAAGGGGTTTATCCGAATTCCACAGTACTTCCATCACTTCCAGTTCTTTCTTTGAGGACAACAGTACCATCTATCCTCCTCCTCTCACGTTTTTCTTCATTATAACGTCAATGTGAGAATATGACAAGTGTAAATAAAAGCTGCCACGCATATTTTTACGCGGCAGCTTTATGATTTACCCTTGTTATTCTTTTCTTCTTCTCTTCACAACTGCAGTCAGGAACAGCAGGCCGGAAGCAAACAGCATCATCAGATACGGCGCCCAGGGTGTGGTGTCGCCGGTCTGTACGGATTCTGTGTAACCTCCTGAGGTGCCCCAGGTGCCGGAATATCCTCCATTATCAGATATGTTTCCATAATATCCATACCCGGATCCGGATCCGGAGCCTGACCCGGAACCGTCCCATCCGATCTCATTCTCATTATCCGAGATAATGGAATTCCAGTCATCATCCGTGGAAGTACCGTAAACGGAATTCAGAAGGATCGTCTGGATCTCTGTCCGCTCCTGATTGAATGCGGCTGCGGCATTGATCATTTTTACGTCATAACCAAAGGACTCGCCGCTGTTTACGATCTTTCCGTCCTTGTCCACCTCTGCCACATAAATGGCAGCTTCTGATGCCTTGCCAAGATTCAGAGACAGCTTCAAGGTGACCGTACTGCTGTTTTCCAGCTTCATGGGAATCGGATCCGTATACAGCTGTGTGAATTCAGGATCCTTGAACAGGCCGGCGTAAAAGGTCTCTGTCACCCGTTTCGGAGAATCCCCGTCGTAAACACGCTTGGTCAGATATAGGGATACTTTGGATATCTTATCCTTATTGGTGACAGTTGCCTTGACATCCGCACTCTTTGTCAATGTCAGCTGCGGATTGTCAATGCTCACCGTATACGCAAAATCAGAGGATTCGCTGATCCGCTTTCCGCTCTGATCTACCTCTGCGATATAGTATGTCACATTGTTCTCACCGGACAGCAGCACCCGTTTCGTCACCGATGCGGAGGAGGTATTATTCAGATCAAGCCGGATCACCGTCGGGGTATCGCTGTAATCCGCGCTGCGGAAGATACCAATATAAAAGCTTCCAATGACAGCTCTCGGATTGCCGCTGCTGTCCACCACCCGTTTCTCCAGCGTCAGTCTCGCCGTATACCGGAAGCCGGCAGGAAGACTGTCAAAGGTCTCCTTTACAACGATCTGTCCGTCAGCACTTCCGCTGGATACCTTTCCGCCATTCGTGTAGCTGATGACGCCGCCGAATCTGGACGTGGTCAGCACCTGACCGTACTGGTCTGTCTCTGCCATATAGTAGGCCGTTCCGTTTTTCAGATATTCAAATTTGACCAGGCCGGTAAATCCACTCACAGTCAGAGGCTTCACATCTGTCACCTTCTGAGTGCGGGCTTCATCTGAAAACAGAGCCGCATACCGGGTATATCTGCCTTCTGACGCGTACTGACCATTGGTCGTATCCTGTGCATACAGCAGATCCTGCCCCGCGTAGAACTGGATCCCTGCGACAATGGTTCCGCCGGCAGCTGCCTTCTGATTAACCAGCACAGCCTCCGCTTCCCTGCCGGACTCCACGGTAAACTCCACATCCGGCGCCGGGAGATACCCGTCAGGAGCCTTCACTTCAGAGAGATAATACTTGCCTTCCGGAAGAATGCCGGTCCACACGATCTCTTTTTTCTCAGAATGAAACTTTACAACTTTATTCACGGACAAAACTTTTCCGAGTGAATTTTTGATTACCAGCTCCGCACCGGATAAAAGGCTGCCCTCCTGATCTGTCACCTTCATTTTCACGACAGATTTTGAAAGTGTATTTGTAACGGTAAGTCCGGCCGTCTGGCCGCATTCTACTTTGACAGACCCGTCCTCTTCCTTCGTTACCGTATCAAGGAAACTGACCGCAAAATCATAATTGTCATTTCCTTTTTCCAGGGCGTTGCCATTTTTATCCGTCTCCAGAGCATAGTAGACAGCGGAGCCGACCGTCATCTTGAAGGAGAGCGATAAGGCCAGAGAAGACTGGTTCTTCAGCGATATTTCGACCGGTTTAGCAAGCTTCACGGTATGCTCAGCATCGCGGTACAAGGTAATGTAAAAAGTATCGGTCACTGCCTTTGCATTTTTCTTAGCGTCATGCATTCTCAGAGAAAGTTTCATCTTCGCCCGGTAACTGAACAGTTTCTCCGGATAGCTCCTGTATGTGCGCCGCATGGTCAGTGACTTCGTCTGTCCCTCACCCGTGTTGTTCTTGTTGAATTTCACTGCGGAAACTGACTGGCTCTCTCCATCCGATCCTTCCCGGAAGCTGACAAGATAAGGAAGTATCGTTTTGCTTCCCTCCAGATTGCCGAGAGGAATGCCATATTCATCTGTCTCCGACAGATAATACTTTTTATCTGTCTCAAGACCTGCAAAGATCACTTCTTCTGAAGATGCTTTGTCTTTCTTTTGAGTCAGTGTCCTGACATCGGTAACTCTGCGCGTCAGCTCTTCGTCAAGGAACAGCGCCATGTAGGAGGTACTGTTCTTTTCTGCCGTCAGCTGGGTATCCTGAAAAATTGTCTCCATCGTAACAGAAAGAGTGTTGGAATTCTCAGGCACCGGCTGATTGACTACCGCCACCTGGCCGGTCTCGCCTTCCTTCACAGTAAATTCCACATCTTCACTGGCAAGATACCCCTCCGGAGCCTTGATCTGGGACAGATAATAACTGCCGGCTGCCAGACCTTCCAGGAGCGCTTTTCCTTTTACAACAGAGATGTAATACTCAGGACGTCCGGAATCATCCATCAGGATCTCTCCCTTGCTGTCCTTTACCAGAAACTCTGCTCCGGACAATGCTTTTGTTCCGTCAGTCAACGTGATTTTTGTACTCGTCACCGTATTTTCGCCATCTTCTGCATAAAGCACATAGCGCAGAAGATTCTGTCCGGCATTCCATTCCTCCACGTCTGAGCCAAATACCACTTTGCCCTGGTTGTCTACCGCAAAGCGCAGACGCACTCCCGCCAGATACCCTTCCGGTACATCCGATACCTCTATATAATATTTTCCCTCACATGTAATACTGCTGCCGATTTTATGGACAGATGTATCATCCGCAGCCCATGTGCTGGACACTACCACCTGATTTTTTTCAAATACGACTGCTCCGTCTTTCAGGATATCCTTCGCTGCTTTGACAAGAATCGTTCCGGAAGAAAGCGGAGTGAGATCTTTGTCTGCCACCATCTGGATGTTCAGGCTGGTGCCTTTCTCCGAATACCACGCGGTGTCCTGATTCTCATCCTCAGTGTCTGTTTCTTCCACAATATCCTCTGCGGAAGGAGTTTCTGTCTGATCGGATGTCGTCTCCGAAGTGCCTGTCTCGGCCGGAGCCTGGGTCTCTGTAGTACCTGTCTCAGCCGGAGCCTGCGTCTCTGCAGTGCCCGTCTCAGCCGGAGCCTGCGTCTCTGCAGTGCCTGTCTCGGCCGGAGCCTGCGTCTCTGCAGTGCCCGTCTCAGCCGGAGCCTGCGTCTCTGCGGTACCAGGGTCTGCCTGGCCGGCTGTTGTCTCAGCAGTGCCCGCATACATCCAGGCTGCCGGCTCTGTATCACCAGATCCCATCTGATCAACAGCGGTCTCTGATGCCAGAACCTCTGTCTGCCCGACTGTCGTCTCTGAGATCTCAGTCTCTGCTGCAGGATCACGTCCATCGATCAAAACGATCCTCGTAAGCTTCAGACCAGTCTGACTCTCCACCTGATCGGCATACACAGCGCCATACAGATCAGACTGAATTTTGATCTCCCCTGAAGGCGCAAGATACGTCCCCTGAAGGCCGTCTCCGTCAGACAATGTCACGGTTCCCTCATAATCTGTAAATTTTCCGTCTTCCATCGCTGTAAAATTATACAGCACATATCCTGCACGGGTAATACTCTCATAAGTCACAGGCGCATCCCTGTACACCAGATCATACCCGGAAAAACTCAGATCCTGATCTGCCGAGGAAGCCACCACATTTACCACCGCATATCTGGAGGTAACGTCGATCTTTTCTCCGTCATACTTCTCTTTCAGCGGAGTGGTATCCAACCGGCCCTTCTGATCTGCATAAAGATTGATCACTTCCACCTCTGAAGTACTGCGGCCATTGGCCAGGATCAGAGAAGTCTCTTTCAGACTTTTCAGCAGGGCAGAAGCTTCTTCTCCAGTCAGAAGCTCCTCATCCGGAATCTCCTCTCCTGAATAATCACCTGCTGCGACCAGCCAGGAAGATGCTTCCTTCATATATTCCCGCAGCACAGATGTCTTGATCTTCTTTCCATCATTGACATGTACTGCTTGTTCTGTATCTTTCTCAGAAGAAGTCTGCTTCTCCGTGGAAAGCTCTGTCTCTTTCTCAGTCGGAGCCTCTGTATCGGTTTCTGTTGACTTCTCCGTCGGAGCCTCAGTTGTTTTTTCAGTCGCAGTTTCCGCTGGCTTCTCCGTCGGGGCTTCGGTCGGCTTTTCCGTTGCAGCTTCTGTTGGTTTCTCTGTCGTGGCCTCGGTCGGCTTTTCCGTCGCCGCTTCCGTCGGTTTCTCCGTCGCCGCTTCCGTTGGCTTCTCCGTTGGCTTCTCCGTCGGAGCCTCGGTCGGCTTTTCCGTTGCCGCTTCCGTCGGCTTCTCCGTCGGGGCCTCGGTCGGCTTTTCCGTTGCTGCTTCTGTCGGCTTCTCCGCCGGGGCCTCGGTTGCCTTTTCCGTCGGGGCCTCGGTCGGCTTTTCTATCGCTGCCTCGGTTTGCTTCTCCGTCGGGGCCTCGGTCGGCTTCTCCGTTGCAGCCTCAGTCTGCTTTTCCGTTGACTCTTTCTTTTTCTCTTTCTTCTCTTCAGCTCCGGCCTCCTGCGTTCCATCGATCTGCTCTTCCGCCGTCTCCTGTACAGTCTCCTCCGCAGATATCATAATACTGCCTGACTGAATCATCATGGAAGAAGCCAGCATCAAAGCCAGTACCTTCCTGAATTTCTTTTTCATCAAAATAATTACCTCCAATTATAGAAACAGAGTCTTACAATTATGTTCAGTATATAACTTTCCTTCCCTCCCGTAAACAAAAACATTCTTAAAAAAAGTCTTAGACGATACTCTTTCGGTCATAATAAAAGGCCGCAGTGCTTTTTATTCACTGCAGCCTTCTCCATCCATTTATTTTGTTCCGAAAATACGGTCTCCTGCATCTCCCAGTCCGGGAACGATATACCCGTGATCGTTCAGATGATCATCTACCGCTCCGATATAAATATCTACATCCGGATGTGCCTCCTGCATACACTTAATTCCTTCCGGTGCTGCAATGATACACATAAAGTGGATATTTTTCACTCCCTTGTCCTTCAGCATCTGGATCGCTGCCACAGAGGAACCGCCGGTGGCAAGCATCGGATCCACCACAAACACTTCACGCTCATTTGAATCTGCCGGAAGCTTGCAGTAATATTCTACCGGCTTCAGAGTCTCAGGATCGCGGTACAGACCGATATGTCCCACCTTGGCTGCCGGAATCATGGCAAGCATTCCCTCTACCATGCCAAGACCTGCTCTCAGGATCGGCACCACCGCCAGCTTCTTTCCGCTGAGCTCTTTTACTGTCGTTTTACAGATCGGGGTCTCGATCTCCACATCCTGAAGCTTCAGATCCCTCGTCGCTTCATAACACATATACATTGCGATCTCACTGATCAGCGCACGGAAATCACGTGAACCGGTCTCTTTTCTGCGTATCAGCCCGATCTTATGCTGTATCAGCGGGTGATCCATAACTACTGTCTTTGCCATATCGTACCTCCTGCGCAATCTTCTGCGCAAATGTTATATTTATTCATATGTTACAATATATATCTCACTGAACATCTGTGACTGTATTTTAATTATTCGTCCTCACCCGGCTCATCGATCAGGCGTACACGGCGCGCATGACGCTCTGCCCCGGAAAACGGTGTGTTCAAAAATGTCTCCACGATCTTTACTCCAAGACCGGGGCCTGTCACTCTCGCTCCCATAGCAAGAATATTGGCATCATTGTGGAGTCTGGTCGCTTCTGCGCTGAAGCAGTCTCCGCAGAGTGCCGCGCGGATCCCTTTATATCGATTGGCTGCAATGGAAATACCGATGCCGGTGCCGCAGATCAGAATGCCCTTGTCACAGGCTCCTGACTGAATCTCTTTTACTACCTTTCTGGCGTAAACCGGATAATCCACCGGATCTTCGGAAAAAGTACCGCAGTTCTTGTACTCGATCCCCTTCTCATCCAGGTACTTGATGACTTCCTGCATCAGTGAATATCCACCCTGATCACATCCCAATGCTAACATAGTAATTCCTCCTCATTTAATTGTATTACAAGCTTCTTTATCAAAGCTTCCAATTCTGAAAAACACTGTCCATAATCTGCAAGTGTACCCCCATAGGGATTGGTCACTTCCCGATCATCCTTCACATATTCATTCAGCATATAGACCGGCAGACCGTCCGGCAGTTCAAATTCTTTCAAAATCTTCTCTCTGGTCTCCCGGCTGAATGTAAGGACAAGTGTCCTGTCATTAAAATCCTCTCTGGTCAGAGGTTCACTCATGTGATCCTTCAGGGTCAGCCCGTTGCTTACCAGCACAGCCTCCGCCTTGGGATTGATCGGCTCGGGAAACAGTACTACCATCCCCTTTGACGTGACCTCCAGCTCCTCCAGGAGAAATTTGCTCTGCATGATCGCCTCAGCCATCGGCGCCACCGCCGTATCGCTGTTGCTTGCAAAAATCAGCTTATCGTATCGTTTCACGCATATAACTCCTTATACTTTGATAATCTGATGACCGGCTGCCTTGATCAGGCGGTTCATAATGGCCAGTCCCATGTTCGGCGTTTCAAACGATTCCGAATAAATGACGGAAATATCCGAATCGTCAAACTCTCGAAGTATACTGTACAGATGCTGCGCTATAGTGAGTTCATCCGCTCTGGATCCGATACTCTTCACCAGACCTCCCTGATAAAGATCTCTGGATTCATCCGTGCCGATAATTCCCGGAACCTTCCCGCAGGCAGCTGCTTCCTGCACCAGTTCATTAATCTTTTCACGTACTGCTTCCTGTGCTCCCTCCACAATGATCAGATCCGCCCGGGGCGCATAATGACGATATCTCATCCCCGGAGCCTTGGGACGTGCTTTCGTATCAGCCCCGGACACTGCCGGATCGATTTTTACACTGCCCACTACTTTTTCCAGCATCTCTTCGTTGATATAGCCGGGACGCAGAATCATCGGCGTATCTTCCGTCAGATCCACGATCGTGGATTCCAGTCCGATCTCCACATCTCCGCCGTCTATGATCATCTCTATGATCCCATCCATATCGTCCATCACATGGGAAGCCTTCGTGGGACTCGGCCTGCCGGAAGTATTGGCACTCGGCGCTGCTATATATCCTCCGCCCGCCCGGATCATGGCGCGGGCCACTTCGTTCACAGGCATACGCACAGCGACCGTCTGCAGTCCGCCTGTGGTAGCCAGCGGCACCACCTCAGACTTTTTGAAAATCATCGTAAGCGGTCCCGGCCAGAACGCATCTGCCAGAAGTCTGGCCTCCTCAGGAATCTCCTCCACAATATAGTCAAGCGCATCCCAGTCTGCAATATGCACGATCAGAGGATTATCGGACGGCCTCCCTTTCGCTGCATAGATCCTCGCGGCCGCCTGCGCATCCAGCGCATCTGCTCCAAGTCCATAGACCGTCTCCGTAGGAAAAGCCACCAGACCGCCATGCTTCAGAATATCACCTGCCCGTGCGATCCCTTCCTCGTCCACACCGGAACGCATGTCTTCTATTATCGTATTCATTTTGTAATCCTGCCTTTCCGATATAGTATACCACTATGAGACTGTTTTTGAAACTGTTTTCTTCAATTTTCGGAGATTCCCTGTGCAAATCCCCGACTATGTGATAAACTGTAGAAAAACGTTTCGCATACCAATGCTTTACAGAATGGAGGTTCATTATGAGTGAAACACAAAATACACCTGCTGAGGAAATTGCAGCAGAGCTGACGGAAACACCGTCTGAGACTGCCGGCGAGACTCCGGCAGAAACAATCGAAACATCTGAACAGGCTCCGGCAGAGGAAGCTCCGGTGGAGACCATGGCTGACTATGAAGACCAGATCAATGCTTCTTTCAAAAGATTTCAGGAGGGAGATATTCTGACAGGTACCGTGATCGGTATTTCTGAGGATGAAATCACGCTGGATTTCGGCAGCTATACGGACGGCGTCATCAGGCTGGAGGATGCCAGTGACGACCCGGCCTTTACATTCAATGATATTCAGCCGGGACAGACTCTGTCCGCCACCGTGATCCGCAGAGATAATGGAGAAGGACGGCTCCAGCTCTCCATGAAGGAAGCGACTGCTGTCCTGGCATGGGATCGTCTGCAGCAGATGATGGAAAATCAGACTGCTGTTACCGTCAAGATCGGCGGCATCGTCAAGGGCGGAGCTGTCGCATACGTAGAAGGTATCCGCGGTTTCATCCCGGCTTCCAAACTTTCTCTGGAGTATGTGGAGGATCTGGAAGACTGGCTGGGCAAAGAGATCACCGTACGCGTCATCACTGCTGACCCGGAGGAAAAACGTCTGGTACTTTCTGCCCGGGAGATCCTGCGGGAGCAGGAAGCGGAAGAGCGCAAAAAACAGGTCTCCAATGTACAGATCGGTCTGGTGACAGAGGGCGTGGTAGAATCCCTGATGCCATACGGCGCATTTGTAAAACTGGGCAATGGTCTTACAGGACTGGTACATGTATCCCAGATCAGCCAGCAGCGGATCAAACACCCGGCTGCCGTTCTGAAAGAAGGACAGACTGTCAAGGTCAAAGTCATCGGAGTCAAGGACGGGAAGATCAGCCTCAGCATGAAAGCACTTCAGGATGTGGCTGCCGAAGAGATCCATGAGGAGACCTACGAACTGCCGGAGGCAGAGGCTGCTACCACATCACTTGCTTCTTTATTTAAAAATATCAAATTGTAAACCGTGGTTCGCATAGCCGGGCATAAATGAAAAAACACCCGAAAGTCATCCAGATCGATGATCATCGGGTGTTTTTTATACTTTTCACAATGCAGCGAATGGCTGCCATTTTTCCTCTGGCGGAAACAGTTCCTTATTTCTCCTGAATCTCCAGGATGCCCATCGGACATGCCTTTGCGCAGATACCGCATGCGATACATTTGGAAGAGGTCGGCTTGTCCTCTGCCTTGACCATAACGCCCATCGGACAGACTTCCACGCACTTGCCGCAGCCTGTGCAGAGCTTCTTATCGATCATATATACACCCTTGGCATTCTGCTTGATGGCGCCTGCTTCACAGTTTCGCGCGCACTTGCCGCACTGGATACAGGTCTTGGTCACTACAGCATCGCCCTTTGCCTCGATGCGGATGCAGGCCTTATCCGGATCAAACTCTTTGTAAAATGCTTCTGAACATGCGACCACACATGCCAGACATGCCTTACAGGCTGTCTTGTCAGTTACTACCAGTTTCTTCATATGTATACCTCCATATATGTAATTTCAGGTTCCCCCGTACTCCTGTGCCGTGCACAGCTTACATACAGTATAGCATCGACGGGCAGGGTACGTCAAATCCAAAATAGGTTTCTTTTCCTCCGTCTCAGGCTTCATCTACCTCAATCTCGACCTGCTTCCCACAAAATGCCACTCCGTACAAGATCATCCGTCTGATACCCCTGGCGCGCATATCTGCGTCATACCTGCGGTTCCTGATCTGTTCCAGTGCCTTTCCTGCAAGTTTTTTCAAATTTTCTTCCGAACTGTTTTTTTCACTTTTCAGCTCAATCAAAATTCCAGGGCGCTTTTTATCCCGCGGCATCAATTGAATATCGTACCGTCCCAGCCCCGGTTCACGATTAGATGTAACATAATAATGTTCATCAAACATCGCACAAAGCCCCAGTACGAAACCATGATAAAAATTTTCTCCCACAGTATCAAAGGAACTAACCGTTTCCATATCCTGCTTTTCTGCAAAAAACAATATTGTTTTGATAACATTGTTCAGCAGCAAAAAAAGGCTTCCGCAGGATATGATAAATATCGTATGCAGAAACCTCTTAAGTATTTCTATTTTTCCACTACTCTTCCTTCGGTTCATGCTTTTTCAGCACACGCTCCAGGAATTCGGACATCACAAATACCAGAGGACCGGGAGCAAAGAAGAACAGCAGAGGAATTCTCCAGATCAGAGCCCCAAAACACAGCAGTGTGACTGCCAGGGCAACCGTCGTCAGGAGATAACGCACGGTCATGTAGATGGAAATTTTCAGGATCCAGCCCACCCCCATGTCGTAGCGGGACAGGGCCGGAAAGGCGTAGCACATCATCAGGATCAGAAAGACCGTCAGTGCAGAATAAAGTACAATGAAAAACAGTCCCACATATCCTTCTGACTTCGCCATGAAAATCCCAACATTCAGCTGAAGGACATAAAACAGTACCGCAAAAATCACTCCCAGGATGATTCCCGGCTTCAGATTCTGCTTATAGGAACGGAAAAATTCATGAGCCGCGTAGCCGTTATTGTTTTTCACCGTTTTCACGATCGCATAGTACAGCGCCGCGGTGGATACCCCCGCCGTCACCAGCGGCAGGCAGCCGATGATCCACAGAAACCCAAGCATCAGCGTATCAAATATTTTTTCACAGTACGACACAAATGTGCCGCCGAATCCAAAAAATCCCCCTGAATCTCCGTTCCTCATTTCCGTATCCTTTCTCCGATGCATCTCTCCGCAAGAATCACCGTCCGGACGGTATCATGCGGACTGCCGAATTCTTTTACCTCAATTCTGCATCCTTTTCCTTCTGTATAGCTTCCGGTGTTTCATGCCTTTCCGAATCCCGGAACTGTTTCTATCAGTTTTGCCACTGCCGATCCGGCCTTCACATACACCGGGATCGCCTCATAGGGCGCCGCTCCGGTCACAATCTGGCCGCCTGTATATCCGGTGCCGTCATTGATATTCACCCACTCGCCCTCCGGCAGGTAGACCTGGCGCTCCCGAAGGCCTTCATACAGTATGGGCGCTACCAGAAGATCCGGACCAAACATATACTGATCCTCGATGTCCCATACTTTCTTGTCTTCCGGATAATCGTAGAACAGCGGACGCATCAGAGGCGTACCCTTTTCATGGGCTGCTGTCATCAGCTCTCTGATATAGGGACGCATCGCTTCTCTCAGCTCAATATATTTCCGACAGATCTCATATACCCGGTCTCCATAGCTCCAGATCTCATTTTCTGCGCCGCTGATGTGTTTGCCGCCGCCGGTGGTGCCCAGAGGCTCCCTGAAGGGCTCACGGAATCCGTGCAGACGCATCACGGGGCAGAAGGCTCCGAATGCGAACCAGCGCGCGAAGCATTCTTTGAATGACTCATCGTAGATATTGCCGCCGTGGAAGCCGCCGATATCTGTGGTCCACCAGGGGATTCCGGCAATTCCCATGTTCAGGCCTGCCGCCAGCTGGTTTCTCAGGGCGCGGAAGGAAGAATCAATATCCCCGGACCATACGAGAGCGCCGTATTTCTGGCTGCCTGCCCAGGCGCAGCGAAGGAGATTTACGATATTGGTCTGGCCTTCTGCTTCCATTCCCTCATAAGCCATCCGTGCGTAATACTTCGGGAAAATATTTCCCACTTCCATATCTGCTCCCAGATAATAGCGGTAATGCTCAAACTCATATCCGGTGAACTCCGGCTCTGCCTCATCCAGCCAGAAAATCTTGATGCCCAGATCATAATAATTCTTTTTGATCTTATCCCAGACGTATTTTCTGCCATCCGGGTGAGTCACATCGATAATGCAGGCATCACCGAGCTGCCCCAGGCGCTTGCCGTGCTCGGAGCGGGTCAGATATCCCAGCTCCCTCATCTCTTCATAATTCTCACTTTCACCGTCTACTGTCGGCCAGACAGAAACCATCAGCTCCATGCCCATTTCCTTCAGTTCACGCACCATGGCTGCCGGATCCGGCCAGTAATCCAGATCAAATTTCCAGTCTCCCTGATGGGGCCAGTGGAAGAAATCCACCACGATCACATCGACCGGAATTCCTCTCCTGTGGTACTCTCTTGCCACCTCCAGGATCTCGTCCTGAGTCTGATAACGCAGCTTGCACTGCCAGAATCCCATGCCGTACTCCGGCATCATGGGCACTTTTCCGGATGCATCTGCATAAGCTTCTTCGATCTCCGCCGGAGTATCTCCCGCCGTGATCCAGTAATCCAGCTGCTTCGTGGACTCTGCCACCCATTCCGTCACATTTTTGCCGAAGGTCACATGGCCGATAGCCGGGTTGTTCCACAGCATGCCATAGCCCCGGTCTGACAGCACGAAGGGCACACTGGCCTGAGAATTTCTCTGGGCCAGCTCGATGACACAGCCTTTCACATCCAGATAGGGCTGCTGATACTGTCCCATACCGTAAAGCTTCTCCCCCGGATTGGCTTCCAGACGATAGGTCAGCTTATAATTGTCCGCTCCGGATCTGGGCTGGAAGGTGCGGGGAACGATCTCCAGGGCGCTGGCGAATTTGTCGCTGCCCTCGTACATATCTCTCGTCCTGTCGTACTCCTCCAGAAGAAGCTCTCCCTTCTGATTCGTAAAACGAAGCACTCCCGTGTCCGTCACCGTACAGGTGAGCTTTCCGTTTGTGATCTCTGCCTGCTTTCCCCGGATCTCGATCTTCACATCCGACGGCTCCGGCGCCAGCAGAGCGCTGTTGTCCTCTGGAATGAACTCGTGACGCTGGGTCGCCCTGACTCTGAGGCTGTTATTGCCCCAGGGCTCGATCAGAAGCAGCTCCTTGTCATTTCTTCTGTATAATTTATTTCCTTCCTGTCTAAGCATTTCATATACCTCCGTATACGTTTTTATACCTCAAGCCGGAACTCGTCCCTCGTAAACAGCGGAATCTGATCCAGCGGTGTATCGGTCACGATGGTCTGTCCGCCCTCAAAGCTTTCCCCGGTCCATACATTCGTCCATCTGGCTCCCGCCGGAAGATAGACCTCTTTCGTCTGCTGTCCCCGCTCCATGACCGGCGCCACCAGGATGTCCGGACCATACATATATTCCGCCTCGTTATCCCAGGCTTTCTTATCCTGAGGGAAATCATAGAACAACGGACGCATCAACGGATCTCCCTTCTCATGAGCTGCCTGCATCAGGCTGCGGGTATAAGGACGCATCGTCTCTCTAATATTAATATATTTCTTACAGATCTCATATACCTCTTCCCCGTAGGACCAGATCTCATTCGGGGCACCCGATACACACTCTGCTCCTCCGGTCGTTCCGTACTGCGGCTGGTACGGCATCCGATAGCCGTGCAGACGCATGACCGGACAGAATGTGCCGTATTCAAACCAGCGCACAAATACTTCGTGATATTCCTTGTCGTAAATATTGGCACCGAAGAACCCTCCGATATCCGTGGTCCACCACGGGATACCTGCGATTCCCATATTCAGGCCTGCCGCAAACTGGTTCTGCAGGCTCTCAAAGGTGGAATGAATGTCTCCCGACCATACAAGAGCACCGTATTTCTGGCTTCCTGCCCAGGCACAGCGAAGAAGATTTACGATATTTTCCTGTCCTTCTGCCCGCATTCCCTCAAAGAAGGTCTGGGCGTACATAACCGGATAAATATTGCCGATCTGCACATTCGGTCCCAGATGATAGCGGTAATTCTCAAAATCATATACCGTGTATTCCGGCTCCGCCTCATCCAGCCAGAAGATCTTCACACCCTTGTCGTAATAGTTTTTCTTACATTTCTCCCGCACATATTCCCGGGCTTCCGGATTGGTGGGATCATACTGGATGGTATTGCCCATATAAATATTGTCGATACGGACACCCTTTTCCACTCTGGTAAGCAGACCTTTGGCCTTCATTTCCTGGAAATTCTCACTCTTATAATCCACCATCGGCCATACAGATACCATCAGTTCAATGCCCATCTCCTTCAGTTCGGCGATCATAGCGTCCGGATCCGGCCAATAGGTAGGATCAAACCGCCAGTCACCCTGCTTGGGCCAGTGGAAGAAATCCACTACGATCACGTCGATGGGAATCTGTCTTCTCTTATACTCCCGGGCCACCTCCAGCAGC